>NZ_DATKQC010000454.1:0-8838 GCF_035532915.1 Edaphobacter sp. | reverse complement strand
CTGTCACGGCAGAGGTCGCGGGTTCGAGCCCCGTCGTCCCCGCCATGAATCTAAAGGACTTAGGTTCATGGGTGACCCCAAAAAGACAGAGGTTCCGGGTTTGATATGGGTGCAATAAGCATCCTACCCCGCCTTTTGTGGGTGTTTTTCATCCTGTGTTTCACCCAGATTCGGAACCATCATCCTTACAACCTTGCTTTGTGCGGCCCGCTTGTTCGAGGTCGTCGCCTGGGTATATACCTCAAGCGTGATCCTGCTGTTGGCGTGCCGTAAAAGCTCCTGGACCGTCTTTACATCTTCCCCGTTCGCCTTAAGCAGTGTGCCGAAGGTGTGGCGGAAGGTATGCCAGCCGATTCGTTTGTGAATGCCGATCGCTTTCGCAACGGGCCGGATATGCCGCTTCATCAGATTGTCCGGCCAGTACGGTTGCTTGCCCCGCATGGCCTCACTGGCGAAGACATAATCGTCAATCAGTGGATAGGCGCTCTGGCGACGCCAGCGCAGCAGGTCGTCCGCCATATAACTATCGAGCGGAACCGGCTTGGCTGATGCCTCCGTCTTGCAGTCGCCCACCACCTGATGCCAGATGGAACGAGTCACGTTGAGTTCAAGATTGTCGAAGTTCACATCCCGCCACCGCAGGGCCAGGAGTTCGCTGACGCGAAGTCCAGTTCCGGCGTCCAGCAAGATGAGGGTCCGTTCCCGAACACCAAGCTTGCTGAGCAGGAGTTGAATTTCGACAAGTTCGAGAACGTCAGGAATGCGCTCGCGTTTCGCGCTCTGTCGAACGAGCTTGATCGGATTCTTGTCCGACCATTCGTATCGCATCGCGTGAGTGAAGAGTGCGCTCATGAGGTTCCGAATCTTGGCTCGTGTGCCCTTTGCCCGCTTGATCCCGTCCAGCCACTCTTCGACTGCTACGGGCTTCACCTGGTCGAGCGTGTGATCTCCCCAGCGAGGAAGAACCCAGTTCTCCAGATTGCATTCATAAGCAGATCGTGTCGAGAACGCTTTTCTCCCGTTACGCTCACCGGCCAGTTCTTTCAACCTGTAATGCGCAACGAGCATTGCAATCGTGCTCGGCCCAGCTCCTGCCTGCGGGGTTTCTTGGTTGGCGTCGATGCGCAACGCTTGCGCTGCCTTGAGGGCTGATGTCTCATTTGCGAGGGTATCTACTGTGCCGACGATTGCCTTACGATACCTGCTCTTGCCGTCGGTTCCAGCTTCATACCATCGAAAAACCCATACATCAGGCCCGCTCCGCCGCTTTTCGCGTTGCACGCTTCCTTGTTGATACCGTGTTCGCCTTGACATGATTTTCTCCTGTCTCAGGCGCACCGGATGGCTATTACTAGCCTAACGCTGCGCCGGGCAGAGGTCGAGATCTTTATCGTGTGGATTAACCAGCTAACTGCCGCTGAATCCACTCCTCGATTACGGACGCGCGAAAGCGCCAGAGCTTTCCGACATGAACGCCGCGTACAACACCCTTCCGGGCGAGCTTTTGCAACGTCTTTGGATGACACTTCATGATGGACGCCGCCTCATCGCTGTCAAGCAGTCGTTCGGGGATAAATACAGTAGCAGAGGACGGCGGTTTCTTTGGAGTCGTGGTCGGATGATCGTCGTGCGCAAACTCAGAAGGCATTGGAACCTCACATCATCGCAGGATTGTGCTGCTCGGAACGCTCCACTAAGCTCGTCCTCAGTGATGAACGTTCGTTATCCAAGACTGCTCGGGGATTCCTTCGTAGTCCAATACTTCCTACCAATACTGCCCAAAGTTTCACTTATAGAACGCAACAGGATAGGCACTAAAAAGTGCCTAGTTACCTCTCAGGGTTTTCAGGCACTCACAAGTTCCTAATTGACTCGCGTGGTACACGGGAGAACGATTAGTTATCCACAGCCCCCATGTGGACTGTGGAACGGCGTCCTGCCAAGACGGAGTATCAGGGCCATGTCAGATTCCGTGGAGTTTCGCCATCTTGTATACCTGCTTGCCATCTATGAACGAAGGAACTTCACCAAGGCTGCCGAGCGGGTTTACCGTTCTCAGCCAGCAGTGAGTCAACAGGTTCGAGCGCTCGAAGAGGACGCTGGGTTTCCGATTTTCGTGCGTGGCGGACGCAATGGCGTCTCTCCTACTCCCTCTGGCCAACTCATTCTCAACTGGGCCGACAAGGTTGTGACAGAACGTCGTGAAGTGTTCGCCATGGCGCGAGCCATCTACAACAACCAAGTGCCGCCGCTGAGGCTGGGGTTCTCTCCCTTCGTCAATCCGCTTCTCCTGCAGGCACTCCGGCTCGCCTATGAAGAACTTTTCCCCTCCTGTGAGATTCAATTATCCAGCGGAGACACAGCGCACACGCTGCAACGACTCGGCCACGGAGGACTCGATTGCGCCATCCTTCCGCTGCCCGTTGATCGAGATATGTGGACCGTGCTACAGGTAACCCAGTCTCCATTGGTCCTCTGTATGCGGACAAGCGACCCTCTCGCTTCAAAAGCACAGATTGATATTCATGAAGCCGCTCCTCGAATCAAGATCTTCCGTGATCCAGAGCTGCATCCCGCCGCGCATTCCCGCCTGTCGGAGATGTTCGCCGAGGTCGGGATCCCATTGAATCTCACAAACTCAGCCGCGACACCATCCGACATGCAATGGATGGTGAAGGAGAACTATGGCCTTGCTCTCATTGACCAGCTTTCCGCACTGGAAGCGGGCCTCGTTACTCGTCCCATAGCGGGTGTGGATTGGACCGCAGATACAGCATTTGTGACCAGCAAAGAGAGCGCTCATATCGCTCTTCCTCTTCTGGGGAATTACCTCAGAGAGAACGGTCTCAGTCCCAAGCGAAAGCAGCCCCGTCCAGAGAAGGTTCGACCGCAACAGTTGAAGCTAATCGGCTGATCGAGATGCTTCTATAAGTCGAACTTTCGGTGTTATAGAAAATACGTCTTGGACGAGCGAGAGAAATCGGCCTACTTTCCGTGACATGGCGGTACGAAAACATGCCATCAGGAGAATGCCGATGCCACTTCGTTCCAATTTCCAAAAACACACCATTCATCGAAAGCTACTCCATGCAGCGCACGTCATGGGGCCGACGCTGGTTGCTCTCGCCTTCACTGGCATAAGCAGCGGCATAGCTCACGCCCAGGGAACGATGGACTTCTCTGGCGCTCAAACATTAATGACAACCTTCAAAACTTTCGCCATGTACGCTGGGGCCGTTATCTGCCTCGGAGGGCTCATTTTTGCGGGAATTCGCATGATGAGCGGGCGATTTCAGGACGCTATTCCTGGGTTATTCGGTGCGCTGTTTGGTGCCGGAGTCCTGGGATGGGGTGCGGGTTGGATCGGCAGTTTGACCGGCCAATCCATGTGAGGTGCGCCCATGACCAAGCGGGGAGAGCCGTTACCAATCAATCAGGCGCTGAATCGACCGAGAGCCAAACTTGGACTCGATCTTACAGCATGGATGGCGATCGTATTCGTCTGCGTAACGGTTTTCCTCGTCGGGTTTCGCCTGCTGGCGATGATGGCCTTCCCCGCGCTCGCGGCGGGCGCATGGCTCATTGTTCGCAAACACCCAAAGATGTTTGAACTCTGGGGCCTCAGCCTCAGCCAGAAGTCCTACTATGACCCGCGCAAATACTGAGCAAGCCAAATTCGTTCCGTGGTTCGCGAAGGCCGGAGCCGCGTGCAGCATCGTTCCGATTGCACGCTTCATTGGTCCGAACATCTTCGCCCTGAAGGGCGGCGGTTACGGATGCCTTTTTGCGCTCTCCGGCGTAGATGAAGAGGGGTTGACCGACCAGGAGCTTGAATCGCAGCTCCGCATGATCGAAGGCGCATTGCGCGGGCTGCCGGAAGGCACTTGCCTGTATCAGTACACGCGCGTCCGCTCTGGATTCGAGTTGCCTCGTCAGCAGAGCTATGCGAATCCAGTAACGCAGGAGTTCGTCGAAGACCGCCTGCGATTTCTCGAAACATCCGCAGGATTTCGCCGGATCGACCAGCACTGGTGCCTGACGCTAGAGTCGTCGAAGCTCAAAGGGTTCGACCGCACGCCACAGGAGAATACCGCCGCAGCGTCGCGGATGCTGGCAGAGTTGGAGAAAACGGCCACGCTGCTTGCCGGGAATCTCGGCAACACTATCGGACTTCGCCTGCTCGATAAGCAGGGTGCTTTTCAGTTCTTCAGCTATCTCTTCAATCTTGAGGATTGGGCTGAACAGGGCCAGCTTCGCAGCGACACCGGCGTGGATCGGCAGATCGTGCAGTGCCCGGTCGCCTGGGAGACCGATCATCTCCGTATAGGTAAGCGATTCGTGCAGATGTATTCGCTGAAGACAACGCCGGAGGCATCGCGGCCCTGCCTCTTCACCGAGCTGTGCAAGCTCGATTGCGACAGCATCCTGTGCTCAACATGGAGGCCCAAGTCCACGGCGACGGCCCGACATGAGATCGACCAACAGGAAAAGTTCATCAGCTTCTTCAAAGTCGGTGTGCTCTCCCGCGTCATGGCGGGGAAGGATACGGCATCGCTCGATACCGGAGCTGGTGCGAAGGCCGCCAATAATGCCGTCGATGACCTCGGCGAGGTCATCCGCTCGCTGGATAAGAAATCGCAGGGCGAATACTCTCTGCGTCTGCTCATAGCTGCCCGAAATGTCACGGAATTGCACTCCCTCGCTCCTGCTGTGCATCGCGTCTTCGTCGAAGCACGCGCACAGATCATGGAAGAGACGTTGGGCAATCTCTCCGCGTTCTATGCGATGTTCCCTGGCAATGGGAAGTTCAACGTCTTTCCCATGTGGCTGGCGGAAGACCACCATGCCCGGTTGTCTTCCGTATTCGCTCCGCATCTCGGTCATCCTCATTCCGACGACCTCGACAACGAGTATCTGAATATCTTCGAGACGCGCACGCGGACACCGTTCTTTCAGGATGCCTATGTGGATGGTGTGCGGGTGCAACTCATCCTCGGTCCTACAGGCAGCGGCAAGTCGGTGACCGGCAACGTCACCATCGCCCATGAGCAGAAATATGGCGGATTTACCTACATCTTCGATATCGGCGGAAGCTATGAGAGCGTCGTTGAGCTGTATGGCGGTCGTGTAGATCGTATCGGAAAGGACGGCCCGCGTGTGAACCCGTTCACGCTGGAGCCTACCGAGAGCAACATCCAGTTCCTCTACAGCTTCATCAAGTTGCTGTTGACCAACGGCGGCGCGGAGTTGGAGCCAGAAGATGACGATGTGATTCACAAGGCAGTGCAGGATATGTACCTGTTGGACTCCGCGAACCGCCGCCTCTCCAATCTATATCTTCCCAAGAAGCTCGACAGGTATCTCTCGAAATGGGTCGGGAGAGGCGTCTACAGCGCCATCTTCGACAACGTAGAAGACAGCCTATCGTTGTCGCGCGTGCAGTGCTTCGATTTCCAGGGCGTAAACAATGCGCAGTATGCCGACCTGATAGAGCCGCTGATGGTTTGGCTTCTCCGGCGCATCAACGATGTGCTCTACAACCCCGCCAATCTTGGAGTACCGAAGCACATCCTTATCGAGGAAATTTTCTCTTCGATGAAGAACAGGCAGCTTCTCGAAGCGGCGCTCTCTTCCATCAAGACGGTACGCAAGAATCTTGGCGGCGTGACCATGATCGGCCAGTCCGCCGAAGACCTCGGAGCGAATGCCGACAGCATCGTGAACTCCTGCACTTCGTTCCTGTTCCTTCGCGATGCCACGTTCAATCGGAAACGCTACGCCGAGCTGTTCAAGATGAACGAACAGCAACTTACTCTCTTCGAGAGCTTGCAGGACCGCGAGGCGCTCTACATGCGCCGCGACGGACTCACCAAAGTTGTGCGGCTGAATCTCGATAGCCGCAGCTATGCCGTGTTCTCCACCAAGCCGAAAGACCGGATGCGCCGGTCGAAGCTGATTGCCAAGTACGGACTCACCGAGGGCATCACGCGCTTTGCCCAGGGTGATACCGAGTAACCGAAGAAAGGACTGGAACCATGAAGCCACTCATCCCCGTTATCATCAGCCTCGGTGTCGCCGTTGGAACGATGCCCATACACGCATCCACGCCAACGCACCCTCTGGAGCCGAACTCGCCGCGCACCGTCACGGTCTCGGAGTTGCAGACTCCGCCCGTGGTTCGTGCCGCTCTCCTGCAATCGACGCTGATTGTGCTTCCCGCCGAGGAAAAGGTGGCGAATGTCTTCGCCGGTGACACGGTCGATTGGGTGTTCGATGGCGGGCATGTTGCCAGCCGCTTCATCAGCATCAAGCCCAAAGTCGCCGGTAGCACCACTGACGTGCATATCGTCTCCGATCATGGCAATGAGTACACGCTGGAGCTTCGCGAGGTTTCGGGCGACGAAGATTCCCATTTCGACTCCAAAGTATTCATCACCCCAACAGATAAAGCCGCGAAAGAGAAGCTAATTGAGCTGCCTGTCTTCGTGCCTGCCGCCGAACTGGACCAGGCCAAGCAGCAGATTGCGTCGGTGAAAGCAGCAGAAGCCGCCACGCTCAAAGCAGAGCAGACGAAAGAAGAAGCCTATCGCGGCCAGTATCCCGGCACCCTGCACTTTGACTACACCTGGGATAAGTCAAAGGGCAAAGACCTTGGACTCCAGGAAATATGGCGCGATGACAAGTTCACGTATTTGCGCGGCCATTTTCAGGAAACGCCCGCGCTCTATGAAGTGAAAGACAAAAAGCCTTCGCTCATCAACTTCGACTTCTCGAACGGTCTGTATACCGTCCCGAAGGAACTGGACAGCGGTTATCTCGCCATCGGCAAGCAGAAGGTGGAATTTCACCGCGAGGAAGCGAGGTAGCCATGCCGGAGCCGAATCAGAACGCCCACGCGACCGTGCCGGAGCAGCCGGAGTCGAAGCCACCGCTCAAAAAGAGTATGCCAGTCGTCATCGCCCTGGTGGTCATCATTGGCCTGATCGGTATCGCCAACCTCTCCAGCCTCTTGAGGGGCAATAAGAAATCCGCGTCAGCGAGCACCATGCCGATGCGCCCGGCAGCGCCGAACGCACAGCAGGTGAACAGCTTCGAGTCGCAGCAGCAGTTGCAGGCGCAGCGCGACGCCGACGAGCGTCAGCACCAGCAGGAGATGGCCGCCGCGATGCAGCAGTTGCAGGCAGAACAGGGTGTGCCCGGCCCAGAGTCCGCAGGTGCGCCACCCATGACCGCCGCGCAGCGAGACTCTATTTACGGCAACAGTGCCAACGCTCCCCAGCACACCTCCAATCTCACCGAGGCACAGGCCGAGGCCAAACAGAAAGAGTTAGCGAAGGAGAAGCAGCAACAGGACGCCATTGACAGTGACACCGTGGCCATCGACTTCGAGCATTCGAGCACTGCTGTTCCAACGACGACGGCGGAAGCAGCTCAGGAGACGGCTGCTGGCGCAGCCGGCGGCGCGGCTCCCGCAAAGTCCGTAAGCGTTGCAGCAAAAGCCGACAAGCAGACAAACCCGATGGCTCCCTACGACTTCGACGCCTACGATGGCCGTCTCTATCGCGTCTTCGAAGGCACGGTGCTGGAGGGCGTTGTCACCAACCACATTGACGGTGGTTTCAGCGGGCCGATCATGGTTTCGCTGACGACGGACCTCTATTCCCACGACCATCAGGAACTTCTTTTGCCGCAAGGGACGCGGCTGCTTGGCGACGTGCAGAGCGTCGGCAACGCACAGCAGCGCAAGATGTTCGTCACCTTCCACCGCGCCATCTGCCCGGATGGTTTCTCGCTGGAGTTTGCCAAATACATCGGCCTCGACCAGATCGGCACGACCGGCCTTGCCACGAAGGTAGATCACGGGTATTTGCAGGCGTTTGCCGCCGCTGCTGCGATTGGTGGTCTCGGTGGACTCGCGCAGATCGGCAATAACGGCAGCGTCCTCGATCCTTCGGTACAGATTCGCAATGGCATCTCCGAGCAGTCCGCTGTGGAGGGCGAACAGGTGCTCAACCATTTCCTGAACCGCCTTCCGGTCATCACGCTCAAGGAGGGATCTCGCGCCCGCATTTATATCGGCACCGATCTCTTGATTCCGTCCTACGCGGAACATCGCGTCAACCCCACGTTGTAGAGAGGAGCTTTGCTGTGAATGACCGCTATGAACATCTGCTCCGTAAGGCTCGTGAAGCAAAGAGCCGGGGATACGAAGCATGGGCCGTGCAATCCACCGGCGAGAAGGTTGCCGTCGCCCTGGTACTCAATCGTGCCGATTGGTTGTCCACGATCCGGTACACCATTGCCGAAGGCATCGAGCGGAGTGGCGGGGAGTGGGTTGCAATCATCCCGCAGGTCGCTCGTCAGCTTGCGGACGAGGAGTGATGACCATGCAGACGATTCCACTCCATCGCTTTTATCAAACCTCAGGAATCATAGCCGCTATTCTCCTGGCTCTCCTACTCATTGGGACAACTACCGGCAGAAACACGCTTGCATGGATTTACCTCCAGTCCACCGAGACGATGACAAATGCAACACATATCCAAGGATTTCCTCTGGACAGGTTGGACCCAGCCTGTCCGCAGTGCATGTAGTTCAACCCAAACCGCAGGAGGCTTTATGAAGTTCAATCCGAAGAATCGCAAATGGCTTATTGGCGGCGCGGCGCTGTTGCTGACCGCGACGCCGAGCTTCGCGCTGTTCGGGATCGGAGATATTGTCTTCGACCCCACCAGCTACGCCAGTCTGGTTTCCCAGCTCACGACGCTGGAATCGCAGTACAACATGCTCAAGAACAACATCGCCCACTTCTCGCTCAAGCAGCAGTGGCAGACGACG
>NZ_DATKQC010000453.1:0-40977 GCF_035532915.1 Edaphobacter sp. | reverse complement strand
CTGCCAGCAGGGGGAGCCAGTCGCTACGCTCCCGGCTCCCCCTGCTGCCATACCCCGCATCGATCTGAACTCAGAGGTCAATGCGCTACACTAACTCTTCACTGGTACAAAACATCGGGCAATCCACTGCCAACTCGAGTCCTATATTTTCTGTGTTTGGACGTCGCCCTGTCGCCACAAGCAGGTGAGTGCCCACGAGAGTCTTTTCTCTTCCCCCTTGGTCAACAACAACTGTCACCGCAGTGCCCGATCTACCAGAGATATTCTTCACTCTTGCATTCAGAACTGTGTCAATGCCTTCGTGAATGAACAAACTGGCAAGACCACTGGTCACATCATCATCTTCCAGGTGGAGCAAGCGGTCATTTTGATCAATAACGGTAACCTTGCTACCGAACCGGCTCATCGCCTGCGACAGTTCCAGTCCTACATAGCCTCCACCAATCACAATGAGGTGCCTCGGGACCACATCCAGTTCGAGTGCCTCGATGTGTGTCAGTGGTTGTGCATCAGATAGGCCCGGAATTGGTTCCGAAGCAGCCCGCGTACCCGTGCTGACAATCACATTGGCCCCGCGGACTCGGCGAGTTACCCCGTCTGCAAGCGTGACTTCCAGAGTCTTGGACCCTACGAAGCGTCCTGATCCAAGAATGAACTCTGCCCCGGTCTGCCTGAAGTTCTCGAGATACATATCATTCAATCCCGATACCATCGTGCGCTTCCGGTCCCGCACCGCCAGCATGTCGATATGGGAGGTATCTGTCATGGCACCGAACTCTTTACCTCGGCGGAAGTAGGACGCAACTCTCGAACTCTGAACAATGTTCTTGCTTGGGGAGACAGGCGATGTTCGGGCATGAGCCGCCTATGTACTTTCGCTCAATTACAGCAACGCGCTGTCCTTGACCAGCGAATGTCCATGGGGCAAGCGTCGCTCCGGTCCCGTCGCCCAGGATGACAAGGTCATAATCTTAGGCTGCGTGGGGCGAGGGGTGCTGACGAGGGTGCTGGAGCGATCCGTACCTTTTTTATTGCCCATTTTTCCCCCACGAGGGTGCTGAAGGGGGTGCTGAAAATCTCTTCTTTCCCGCTTCAAACTCCATCTCCTTGACTCGATTGTTGGCCTCGCGCTTCGTCGCGGAGATCGCTCGCGTGTATACATCGAGGATGATCCGTGAGTTCGCGTGGCGCAGAAGTTCCTGTGCCGTTTTGAGGTCCACCCTTCGGACCGAACGCTTCCGTCATTGTTTGGCAACGAACCCTTGCTCAAAAAGATCATCTGCCCCGCACTCGAGAAAGTGGGGATCGAAGGTAAGACAATTGGCTGGCACAGCCTACATCCACGTACGAATCTCTGACAAATCAAGAGGCCCAATGTGATTTCTCGGATACCTCCAGCTATGCGCGAACTACCTGGCGGAACCATTCAATTAGAGCCAAATGAGATCGCTGTAATCACTGAATAGTAGACACGCGGGGGCGCGTAAGATGACCGAAGGAGATAGTTATCAATGGCGGATCGCCAATTACACGTGGGCTTATGCGGGATCGGATTGGAAGCATACTGGCCCCAGTTTGAAGGATTGCGTTCGCGCCTGGAGGGCTATGTCCGCCAAGTGGCTGAGCGGCTGGGAAAGATGGATGTGCAAGTCGAGGAGTTAGGGATGGTGGATTCGGCACAGCGCGGGCGGGAGGCAGGGAAGGCTTGTCGCCGTGCTGACGTCGACCTGCTGGTCATCTACGTCACCACCTATGCTCTCTCCAGCACTGTATTGCCAATGGTGCAGCGTGCCAAAACGCCTGTGTTAGTGCTGAACCTGCAACCGGAGGAGGCGATCGATTATGAGCGGTTCAACCGGCTGCCCAATCGAACCGCCATGACAGGCGAGTGGCTGGCCTTCTGTTCTGCCTGTCCGGTGCCGGAGATCGCCAACGTAATGCTGCGTGCCGGCTTGCCCTTTTACCAGGTAACTGGCGTACTTGGCGACGAGGCGACTTGGGCGGAGATCGGCGAGTGGATCGAGGCCGCCCGCGTCAAGAAGGCACTTGCCGAGAATCGGCTGGGACTGATGGGGCAATACTACAGCGGCATGCTCGATATCATGACCGATCTAACTCAGGTGTCGATTACTTTCGGTAGTCACATGGAACATCTGGAGGTGGACGAACTGACCGCGCTGTGTGCAGAGGTCGGCGAACGTGAAATTGCCTCGCGCATCGAGGATTTTCGAAACCACTTCGAAATACAATCCGATTGTGCCCAAACGGAACTGGCGCGTGCGGCACGCACCTCGGTTGGACTGGACCGCCTCGTTGAGACGCATGATCTACAATCGCTGGCCTACTATGCCTCTGGCAGAGGGGTACCGCAAAATGAAGACACCATGAGTTCGATCATCCTCGGTACGTCGCTGTTGACTGCTCGCGGCATTCCGGTGGCAGGCGAGTATGAGGTGAAGAACGTACTCGCGATGAAGATTTTGGATTGTCTGGGAGCAGGTGGATCGTTCTCCGAGTATTACGCCCTTGACCTCGAATTGGATCATGTCCTCATGGGCCATGATGGACCTGGTCACCTGGCGATTGCGGAGAATAAGACCAAAGTACGGCCCCTCGAGCAGTTTCACGGCAAAGCCGGCAGCGGACTATCGGTGGAGATGAGTGTGAAACTCGGTCCAGTAACTTTACTTTCCGTTGTGGAAGATGCAAAGTACGGCTTCAAGATGCTGGTTGCCGAGGGGGAGAGTGTTCCCGGCGAAGTGCTACGCATAGGCAACACAAACAGCCACTACCGCTTTCCGATCGGCGCACTTGGATTTGTGAAAGCGTGGAACGAGCAAGGCCCCGCGCACCACTGCGCCATTGGCCTTGGGCATCTCTCAACAAAACTTAGTAAACTAGCAAAGCTTCTTGCGATCCCGATGGAACGCGTGTGCTAAACCCCACTCGGTCTGTATCAAAGCTCGCTGGAAACGATGCTTAAGGTGGCCAGATCCGTTCATGCCAGAAACGATGAGTCAACAGGTTATGTCAACGAGGGCGTGATGCAAACATCTAATTGCGATTCCAAGGTTGTTAAATAAAACGTGACGCCGCAAAGCTGTGGTCAGATTTGGAAACCGTTCCGACGATGAAGTTTTACCGTATGGGGTATTTGATGAGTAGGGAATTCGATTCAATCATTATCGGAGCAGGACAAGCGGGGCCGCCACTCGCTGCGCGACTCACCCAGGCAGGCCAGCGAGTAGCGTTGTTAGAACGCAAGCTCTTCGGCGGTACCTGCGTCAATACAGGATGCATCCCCACCAAAACCATGATTGCCAGTGCTCAGGCCGCCCGCGTGGTACGAAGAGCCGCGGACTTCGGAGTTCGAGTAGGTAGTACGATCACGGTGGACATGCCTGCTGTGATGGCACGCAAGAACCTGATCTCCGGAAAATCACGATCTAGTGTAGAAGCGAATCTGAGAGGGATGGAACGATGTACGGTCTTTCACGAGCAGGCGCGATTTCTCTCTGCACGGGAGGTACAGGCGGGATCAGAGACCTTGACGGCTGAGCGCATTTTCATCAACGTAGGCGGGCGCGCTCGCATACCGCCGATGCCTGGCGTGGAAAATGTATCGTGTCTCACGAACTCCACTCTGCTTGAATTGGAGACACTGCCGCGTCATCTGGTCGTCGTGGGCGGAAGCTATATCGGTCTTGAATTTGCCCAGATGTACCGCCGCTTCGGCAGCGAGGTCACAGTAATTGAGAAAGGAGCCAGGTTGGTTGCGCACGAGGACGAAGACGTCTCAGATGCGATCAAGGGTGTTCTCGAGGCTGAAGGAATAGATTTTAGGCTTGATGCCGAATGTATTGCCTTTCGCAGATCCGGTGAAGACATTGCTGTCCATGTGAACTGCGAGTCTGGAGAGCCGGAGATTATTGGAACACATGTACTGCTCGCCGTTGGCCGAGAACCGAATACAGACGACCTTGGACTTGAGCAGGCGGGAGTATTGCTCGATAGGAACGGTTACATTGTCGTAGACGATCAGCTTCGGACGAATGTGCAGGGAATCTATGCACTCGGCGACTGCAATGGCAGAGGTGCATTCACGCATACGTCTTATAACGATTTTGAGATCGTTGCCGCTAATCTTTTAGATGGTGCGTCTCGACGGGTAACGGATCGCATCCAGGCGCACGCGCTTTATATTGATCCGCCGCTGGGCCAGATTGGCATGACCGAGAGGGAAGTGCGCCAGTCAGGCCGACCTGCGCTGATGGGAACTCGTCCGATGACGCAGGTGGGAAGGGCCATCGAGAAAGGCGAGACGTTCGGATTCATGAAAATTCTAGTCGATGCTGAAAGCAAAAAAATTGTAGGAGCTTCCATTCTCGGGACCGGCGGCGACGAAGCCATTCATTGCATTCTGGACACGATGTACGCGAACCAGGACTACACGACGCTGCAACACGCCATGCATATCCATCCGACAGTGTCTGAGTTGATTCCTACGGTTCTGGGCAACCTAAAGCCGCTGGCAAACTCTTAAGCGAGATAGCGGAGGAACGTTTCTCTCACGAGTGGTTGTTCGGTGAGAAGAACGGAATCAAAACCTGGCCTCCTGCTTCGGGCCGTGTGGGAATCGTGCTGTCAGACCCATAGGACGAAGAACGCAAAGCGCAAAAAAAATTATCCAGGTGGTTGACAAATCGGAATGTGGGTCCTATATTTCACCTATCGGTTATATAACCAATAGGTGAAATGTATCGAACATGGGCCGAACAATGAACGAAGCAAATTTAGACATGACATTTGCAGCACTGGCCGATCCGACGAGACGCGCCATTCTGGCGAGGCTCTCACTTGGCGAAACCTCGGTAACGGAGTTGGCCAGGCCGTTCGAGATGTCGATGCCCGCGATCTCCAAGCATCTCAAGGTGCTCGAAAAAGCCGGACTTATCGATCGTGGACGAGATGCCCAGACCAGACCGGCCCGTCTTAATCCGGCGGCGCTCAAGACAGCGGCTGCATGGATCGACGAGTACAGGAAATTCTGGGAAGAGAGCTTCGACCGCCTCGATGCGTATCTGCAACAGTTGCAAGCTGACGAGGCAGGCCGCAAACAGTCCAGGCGAAAAACTTCAGCGAAAAATGGAAAATCATAATGCATAACCTACTGGAAGTATTGCCGGAGCTACAGGAAGATGAGCGCACCATTGTGTCGACGCGAGTGTTCGACGCACCTCGCCCCTTGGTCTACCAGGCCTTCGCCGACCCGAAGCAGGTGGTTGAGTGGTGGGGCCCGCATGGCTTCAGCACCACCGTCCTCGAAATGGATCTGCGGCCGGGAGGTAAGTGGCGCATTGTGATGCATGGCCCGGATGGCAGCAACTATCCCAACGAGATGACGTTCACCGTCATCGTTCCCAACGAACGCGTCGAGCTTGATTTGGTCGGCAGCAAAGAAGGTGCCGAGCCGGTATACATGCACAAGACGATGACATGGCAGGACGAGGGCGACGGCACTCGTCTGACTCTCCGCAATCAGTTTGGCAGCCGCGAGCTGCGTGACGAGAACGTGCGCACCTATGGATCGGTTCAGGGTGCTCGCGACCTGTTTGAACGTCTAACGAAATTTCTTGCAACGAAAGGAGTAACAGCATGAGCACAGCAGCGATGACGCAGGGACAGAATGGATTGGAGCCTTTCAAGGACTACGAGTTGAAGATTACACGCGTCTTCGACGCACCCCGTGAGCTGGTATGGAAGGCATGGACTGATCCTGCGATGCAGATGCAATGGATGGGGCCTCGTGGCTTCACGACAACCGAGCTCGATATGCCGAAGACGCCCGGCGCAACATGGCGACGAACCATGGAGGGCTTTGTACCGGCAACGGGCGCTCCAGTTCAGTTGAAGCAGCATGGCATCATTCGCGAAGTGAAACCGCCAGAGCTGTTGGTGTTCTCCTTCGCGTGGGATGTACCTGCCGATCTGGGTTTGAGCAACATGGACTTTGAGGAAAACACGATTACGGTGCTGCTCGAAGAAAAAGGCGGCAAGACCGTGATGACATTCACACAAGGTCCATTCCTGAGCGCCAGCGCATGCGACGGACACACCGGCGGCTGGAATAGCGCATTTGATAAGTTCGCGGAGTTTCTGGCAGCTGAGCAGCCGGGGCGCGTACCCGATGCGAACGACGTGCCAACGGAGCTGCATCTGCGCCGGTTCTTTAAAGCGCCGCGCGATCTTGTATTCGCTGCGTGGACAAAGCCTGAGATGCTCTCTGAGTGGTGGGCACCCAAGGGTTTTACCATTCCACGCTGCGAGTTCGAAGGCAAAGGCGGCGGAAAAATCTACATCGAGATGAAGGCGCCCGACGGAACGGTCTATCCAATGTCAGGCCGGGTGGTCGAGTTTTATGCGCCATATCGCATGCACTTTACGGTAACGCCGCTCGACAAAGATGGCAACGCGATCTTTGAAAATTGGAACTCAGTGTTCCTCGAAGAGAAGGATGGAGGAACTGAGCTCACTCTGGACGTACATGTGATGAGCATGACGGATGTAGCTCCGATGTTCCTGAGGGGAATGAAGGAAGGTTGGAGCCAGAGCCTGGAGAAGCTTGCACAGTTGCTGAAGACACAGTAAGCCGTCCGACAGTTCACCCCAGTATGAGTTAGCACAAAAGGAGAAGAGCCATGAAGATGAACGTGCACTTGAATTTTCAAGGAAATTGCGCCGAAGCGTTTGATTTCTACAAGAAGGTCTTCGGTGCAAAGAATGCTTTCACGATGAAGTACAGCGAGGCACCCGTAGGAATGCCTGTTGATCCGGATTGGAAAGACAAAGTGATGCACACGTCGATTCCGCTGGGTGATGGATTGCTGATGGGCTGCGATGCACCAAAAGGACGCTCGACACCGATGGGTGGCTTTCAGGTTTCAGTAGAGTCGAAAGACGAAGCCGAAGTAAAGCACATCTATCACGCGCTCCAGGAGGGCGGCAGCGTTCAAATGCCTATGTCGCCGACGTTCTGGTCACCGCTGTTCGGCATGTGTACTGACAAGTTCGGCGTAGCGTGGATGGTCGGAATGCCGGGAGCTGAACGGGAATAACTCTGCCTGCATCAATTTCACCGATAAGGGAAGGGATGAAAGTCATGAAGCTCTACGCGCATCTGAATGTTGGCGGAAACTGCGAAGAGGCATTTCTGTTTTACGAGAAGCATCTTGGCGGAAAGATCACGGCGATGATGAAGCAGAATCAGCTGCCCCCACAATAGAAGGCACCGCCGGGCATGGAAGATGCAGTGATCCATGCCCGCATGGATATCGCAGGCGTGGAACTGATCGGCAACGATGTTCCGCCAAATTACTTCCAGCCCATCCGTAGCTCGTACTTGTATCTCACGCTCGACTCAACAGAGAGTGCAGACAAGACCTGGAAGATTCTTGCAGAGGGCGGCGAAGTTACGATGCCGATCTCAGAAACATTCTTCGCAGCGCGTTTCGGGCAGCTACGCGATAAGTTCGGTGTGCTGTGGTCGATCATTTATCCAAAACCAATGTAGGGGGAGGGAAGCGATGGCAGTAAATCATGCAGAAAAAAAAGACAATTCGCGGCCTGATCGACGCTTGGTATGCCGCGTTTGGCCGCGGCGACGCCGCGGGGCTGGCAGTTGCCTATGCGGACGACGTGGCTGTTGCAAGCCTTGCGCCTCCTCTATGGAACCATGGCAAGCAAGCTTATATCGCAGCCATGGCAGGATGGTTCACCACATTTAGTGGGCCACTGAAAAGCGAGCCGGAGAAGCTGTCGATCGTAGCAGGCGATTCGGTCGCGTTTGTAAATGGCTTCAGCCACATCGTCGGCAAGAAGAAAGACGGCACACCGGTGGATATGCGCATTCGGCTAACGATGTGTTTTGAAAAGCGCAACGAGAAATGGCTGACCGTGGCAGACCATACCTCCGTGCCGTTTGATATGCAGAACTTCATGCCGTTGATCAATCTGAAGGAATAATCGCCTGCTGCTGAGGCACTTGGTCAGGAAGACAGGTGCCTCAGCGGTAGACTGAATACATGGCCACTGGACGAGTTATGGCGCTCGATGTTGGGAAGGTTCGCGTTGGCGTAGCTCTCACGGATGAATTGGGCTACACCGCGCAGCCGTTGCTGACACTTTGGCGCAAGACCCGTGGCGAAGACTTTCGAAGCCTGTTGCGTCTGATCCGCAAGCATGAGGTCGTAGAGATCGTGGTTGGAAATCCTCTGCACATGTCGGGCGATGTCAGTCCTTGGGCGGCGAAGGTGCACGAGTTCGCCGACGAGTTGCGCAAACGCTCCGCGCTTCCGGTTCAACTTTGGGATGAGCGACTAAGTTCAGTTGCCGCGCATGAGATTCTCAACGAGGCGGAATATGGCCAGCGGGATCGTAAATATGTGATCGATCAAGTTGCGGCCGTCGTCATTCTACGAGGCTGGATGGATGCCAAAGAGCAAGCCGCGGCGCGGACGAAACCGGAATAGAACGTGATTGCTGCGCTATCCCGGTGCCAGCATTCGCAGTAAATAGAATCCCACCACGCCCGCAAAAAAGACCAGCGCCATCTTGATTCCCGGTTCGCGATTGACTTCTGGCACCAGATCGGTGGCCGCCACATAAATGGTTACTCCAGCCGAAAGCGGTAATCCGGCGCGCACCAGCGCGGGTTCCAGATTAATAACCAGAACGCCTAGCACGGTGGTTGCTCCCAGAAACAAAGCAGAGTTCAGCGCTGCCCGCCGCCCTTGTCCCCCCGCCATCATCACGCTGGCTACGGTGAACCCTTCAGGCAGCTTATGCAGAAACACCGCGAAGAAGAGCATCCAGCCCAGCCAATCCGACACGACGAAGCCCGATCCAATTGCCACCCCATCGAAGAACGTGTGCGTCGCAAGCCCCAACAGTACAGAGTAGCTGGTCTTCGCCGAAAGAAACTCGTGATGATGTGTCTCTTCACCAAAATGAAAATGTGGAACGAGCGAATGTTCCAGCAGGTGCACGCCACAGTAGCCGATCAAAATTAACGCAGGGGCCCACTTCGCGTTGACCGCCATTCCTTCCGGCACCATCTCCAGCAGCGCCGCGGCCAGCATAAAGCCCGCACCCAGCGCGACGAAATAGCGCAACGCTTTGGAAGAAGGGGAGCGCTGAACCAGCAGGATTCCGCCGAGATAGTCCGCTAACCCCGCCACCAACCCGAGCCCAAGGCTCAACCATAGCTTCGGCATCATGAGCGAGTAAGGCGAAGCTGCATCGCGTCGCCGTCCTTTGCCGAGTCGAAGGGGGTAATTTCAATTTTCATATCAGCTTGATTTTACCCGTCTCAGGCCACTGAGACTCTCGCGTGAGAAACAGCACCACGCCGAGCCCGCAAAGAAGCACAAAACCTTCAAGTCGTTCCGACAAACTATGGAGCCGCTCGAAGTCCTGTCGTGCTGGATCCGTCATCGCCGCAACTTCAATCTGACCGCCTGCCTGCACGCGGTCTACCTCCATCGCAGGAAGAATGCTGAACTGCGAGTAAGCCGTAATTGCGAGCATCACGATGGTCAGTGCCATCTCCACGGCAAATCCTGCTCGCGCCGGAACCTCGGCCCGCAGCCATAAAATCCCCGTCGACAGGCAGAAGACGACGCCGCCAATTATCCCAATCCAATGCAGGATGCGCAGCGTCCCCCCAACCACCAGGCCAGCCTCGTGCGCGCTCGCCAATCGCTCGAACGCTACCGGTGCAACCACGAAGGCGAAGAAAATAAGGCCGCCTACCCAGGCGACCATCGCCAACATTCGCAAAGCTCTTAGAATCTTCTCAATCATTAAACGTGGTCCCGTCCGATCAATCGGCGAATCCTCTCGGGGATAGGCGGATGCGTTGAAAAGAGTTGTCCGAATCCGCCACCACCCAGTAGCGGTGCCACGATAAACAGGTGCGCCGTCGAAGGCGAAGCCTGCATGGGAATCCGCTTCGAATAATCATCCAGCTTTTGCAGCGCTCGTGCCAGCGCATAAGGATTTCCCGTTACCTTGGCACCGGTAGCGTCAGCCTCGTACTCACGCGAGCGCGAGATCGCCAGTTGAATCAACGTAGCTGCAATCGGCGCGAGAATCAGCATAAACAGGCTGCTCAACCCACCGCTGCGTTCCCGGCTATCGCGGCCGCCACCGTAGCCGCCGAAGAGGGAAGCCCAATAGCCCATGCGCGCGATCATCGTAATCGCTCCCGCCAGCGTCGCTGCGATCGAGCTGGTGAGGATGTCGCGATTCTTCACATGGCCAAGCTCGTGCGCCAACACGCCTTCCAACTCTTCATCGTCCAGCAGCTCCAGAATGCCGTGCGTCACCGCCACTGATGCATGTTGCGGGTTCCGCCCGGTCGCAAACGCATTGGGCGATTCCGTGGGCAGCATATAGATCTTCGGCATAGGCAATCCCTGCTTCGCCGTCAACCGCTCTACCACTTCGTAAGCGCGGGGCAATTCGGCGCGCGTCACGGGCTGCGCTCGGTACATGGCCAGCGCCAGCTTGTCCGAGTAGAAATAGGTTCCAAAGTTAAAAGCGACCGATAGTACAAACGCCAGCACCATGCCATTGCGTCCGCCGATCCGCTCTCCCACAAACAGTAGAAACAGTGTAAGGACCACGAGCAGAAGCGTCGATTTGAACGTATTCATTGGTCAGCCCCCTACAAAACAGGCCCGTCAATCTTAGACGCAACGACAGCGGGTTCGCTTCGCTGCAGCGCACGGCGCAGCACGACCTCCAGAGCCGACTTCTGCTCAACATATTCAGCATCGGTGAGCCGCCCTTGCAACTTCTCCGTCTCGATCGCAAACAACTCTTCCTTCAATGCGGCAAGAGAGCCATTCGTCCCCGTAGGAGCAGCCGGAGCAGACCCTGCATAAGCAGGCTTTGCCGGCGTTCCCTTCAGCATGATGCCGGCACCAGCGGCCATCGCAAGTCCCAGGCCGCCGAGTACCCACCACTTGTACTTCGCCCAGGGATCGTCGTTTCCAGTGGGATCGAGCGGATTTCCCAAACCGCCGCCGGGCCGCGTGTCTGCCGCTGCGGCGGATTCGGTGCCGGAAGCCGGTTGGCCCGAGTCGCCGGATGTAGCCGCGGTGCCCGAATCTCTCGGAAGCTGGCCGCTGCCCGAGAGCGTAAAGTCGAGCACCTGCGAGGGAGCCACATTGCGCGCCACATACGTCTGCGCCGTCGTCTCCTCGGTCACAGGCGAGTACGCCGTCGACGGCCCCGCCGCGAAGGTCATGTTCTTCGGCATGATGATCGCGACGGTATCCGTCGGCATCGTCACTCGCGGCACGAACTTGAAGCTCCCGCTATACGGCAGGCTGTAGGTAATCTGAAACCGCGTCTCGCCCGGCCGCAGGGGAAAGATAAAGGCATAGTGGTTGGGGTCGCCCAGCGGCATGGGGGCCGCCTTGACCGGCATGCTTCCCGGAGCCAGCGCAGCCGAACTTTCCACCACTGCTCCCGCAGGCAGATAGAACTCGAACGATCGCGCACTGAACTGCGTCTTCGGCGGGTTCGATCCATTCTTGATGAAGAAGTTCTCGACCACGTCCAGCTTCTTTCCGCTGGCGTCGGTCTGCACGCGCATCACGTCGGCCTCGCCGGTCACTCCGGCCACCTTTGCCGCAGCGTTGTAGACCTCGACCTCGACCGACTGCGTGCCCGGAGGCGCAGGGCGAAAGTACGCCGCCTTGTCGTGCGTCACGCGGACGAGGTGCATTCCCGAGTCAGGAACATTCAGGGTAAATCGGCCATGCGCGTCGGACTTCGTCCGGGCCGCCTCCTGCATTCCCTGGGCGAGCTGGATCAGCACAACATCGTCGCCGACGGCAGGCTTGTTCGTCGTCTTGTTAATGACAGTCCCGGTGATGGACTCAGCGAAGGCAAAACCGGTAAACGCCACAAGCAGCGTAGCAATTCCCGCAACACGTCGTAAGTTTAATGAGGAAAGGATCACGCAACAAGTTTACGTCAAAGTGACCACAAGTGGCCGAGACCGCGTCGTTCCTTTCTATGCCCGGCTGCGGCGGCCAACTTCGCCTCGGGCGTTCAAGCGGTCGATCTCGGCGATCACGCGTGCCGCCTCGTCCTCAAGCCCCGTCCGTTGCTCGGTATAGTCCTGCTCCGGATACTTTCCGGCAAGATACTCGAAGTTCAAATCGCGAAGATTGTCATAGATCGCGTCCTTGCGCTCGCGCAGATAGTCGACCCGGGTCTTGTCGGCCTGAAAGAACGGGTTCCGTTCCGGCCAGAAGATAAACAAAAAGATTGCGACCGTCAGTACGAGACCAGCTATAGCGCCCATCAGTATTCCGTCTCCCGGCGAATGCGCTCGCGCATCGCCTCTTTGTCCTCATCGAAGCTGCCAGTGGCGCTCGCTGGTGGCGCATTGAGCAGCGACCGCCGCTTCCAAAAATAGATCAGAATTCCCGTACCCAGTATGGCGAGAATGAAGACGGCGTAGGGCATGATCCATGCCACATCGTCAAAACCTCCACGTAGAGGAGCAGCCAGTATGGTCGCGCCATACTTCGCCGCAAACCAGCTCATGATGGACTTGTCGTCGCCGCCACCCGCCAACTGCGCGTGCAGCTCTGTGATCATCGGACCCGAACTCGGGCAACTGACGTGGTTGCACTCAAGCAAAATTTGTCCACAGCTACAGGCGCACATCATGTTGTGGCCCAGCCGGTTGAAGCGCGCACCGCCATCGGCTGCCCCCAGCATAACCACTGCCAGAAAACATACCGCCAGACTCTGCATCCACCGCTTAAGCGACATGATGAACCTCAGCTTCGGCTACCGCCGCTTCCAAAGCCGCCTGTGACCGCGCACTCTTCTTCAAACTTGGCACCAGCGCGAGCAACGTACCGAAGACGACAATCGCCACGCCGATCCAGATCCAGTTCATCAGAGGATTGAGGAACACCTTGATAATGGGCCGGTCCGTATCGGGATTCTTTCCCTCGTAGATCACATAGAGATCGCTCTCAAGCGTCGAGTGCAGCGCGACCATCGTGGAAGAGGTCTGGCTCGCAAGATAAAAACGCTTCTCCGGTGCAAGCTGCGTGATCTTTTTGCCATGCTCATAAACATCGAGCAGGGCATACTCCGTGTCGTAGTTCGGCTTGCTCTCCTGAGTAAAGCTCTGGCACACCAGCTTGTACGGCCCCATCGTCACCGAGTCGCCAAAGCTCATCTCCTGCTCGTGATATTGGTTGAAGGCCCCGCCGGCAATTCCAATAAACAACACCACAATGCCGAAGTGAACCAGGTAGCCGCCATAACGGCGAGTATTCCGCCGCACCAGCAGAACGGTCGAAGCGGCCAAGTTTTTGCCCGTCTGCGTGCGCACCACGAAGGCCCCGCGCAGAAACTCGGAGGTGATCGCTGTGACCACGCCAGCCGCAAGCGAGAACGTGATCAGCGAGAAGATGGTCGCCTGCATCGCATCGCCCGCGTTCCAGGGACGCACACCGGCGGCCATCAGAACAACCAGCGCAACCACAAAGGCGACGCACGGCAGAATAAAATTACGCCGGATGGACCGCAGCGAAGTGGATCGCCAAGCCAGCAACGGACCGATCCCAGTAAGGAATAAGAGAAAGAGACCCACGGGAATGTTGACGCGGTTGTAGAACGGCGCGCTCACCGTGACCTTCGAGCCCGTCACATACTCCGACAGGATCGGGAAGAGCGTTCCCCACAGAACGGTAAAGCAGGCCGCCAGCAGCACCAGATTATTGAAGAGGAAGCTCGACTCGCGCGACACCAGCGATTCCAGCTTGTTCTCCGACTTGAGGTGGTCCTTCTGCTTGAAGAACGTAAACAGGCAGACGGCAAAGACAATCACGATGAAGCCGTAAAACCAGTTGCCGATATCCGACTGCGCGAACGCGTGTACCGAACTGACAATTCCTGACCGCGTCAGCAGTGTCCCCAGAATCGTCAGCATAAACGTCGAGAAGATGAGCCACACATTCCAGCTCTTCATCATGCCGCGCTTCTCCTGCATCATCACAGAATGCAAAAATGCGGTGCCGGTCAACCACGGCATCAGCGAAGCATTCTCGACCGGGTCCCATCCCCAGTAGCCGCCCCAGCCGAGCACGCTATAGGCCCAGTGCGCGCCCATAAAGATGCCGCAGGTCAGAAACAGCCACGTCACCATCGTCCATCGCCGCGTAATGTGAATCCACTTTTCACCCGGATACCGCATCATCAGCGCGCCCAAGGCAAACGCAAACGGAACCGAGAACCCGACGTACCCGAGATAGAGCAGCGGTGGATGCATCACCATCTCGGGATATTGCAGCAGCGGATTGAGTCCAAACCCATCCAGCGCCGTCGGTCCCGGCTGAATCGCAAACGGCGGCGCGGCAAAGTTCAACAGCAGCAGAAAGAAGACCTGGATCGCAGAAAGAATCGTCGAAGCAAACGCCGACAGCCGCACATCGACGCGATGCCGAATGCGCAGCACAAACCCATATGCCGAAAGCAGCCACGCCCATAGCAGCAGCGAGCCTTCCTGTCCCGACCACAGCGCTGAAAACTTATAAGCCGGATTCAGCGACCGGTTGGTGTGGTGCAGGATGTACGAGACAGAGTAGTCGTTGGTGAACGATGCCCAGACCAACGCAAATGCAGCGCAACTCAACGCAATAAAGCTGGCGATTCCGGCGCGGCGTGCTGTCTCGCCCAGTCGTCCGGAGCCGTCTTCTGCCTTGGTCGTCTTAAACCGCCAAAGGGCGAATGCGCCTGCCAGCAGCGTGTAGACGCTCAACGCCAGAGCCAGCAGCAACGTGAAACTACCAAACTGAGGCATTGGGTGCGGATGCATGAACCATTCTCTCAGGGAGAAGGACGCAACGGCAATCGCCGTCGTTTATCGCACTGTTTTTTAGCGGATCTCAGGCAGCCGGTAGAAGCCGGGCTACGCTGGCCAGAAGATGGTCCGGGGCCAGTGGTTTCAAACGAAATTGCACGTCCAACCCTTCGTACTCCGCCTCCGCGTCTTCCAGCCCGCTGATGACCATGACCGGCAGCGTGGGGTGCGTCCGGCGAAGCTGCCTGACAAACTCCGAGCCGTTCATGCCCGGCATGATGTGGTCGGTGATGACCAGATCAATCGTCCCGGCGAATCCGGTCCCTTGAAACTGTTCCAGCACCTGCTTGGGGTTCAGTGCCGCAATCGCAAAGTATCCTGCGCGCCGCAAAATCGCCTGCCGGGTAGCTGCCTGCACCGCATTGTCATCGATAAGAAGAATGGTTACCGTCATTCGGGGTCTGCTGCTCCAAGGAGAATAAGTCCAACAAAAGTCGATCAGGTCTTGCTCCGTTTTGCCGGGGCAAGAGAAAAGAAAGGTTCCGGATATCTGGCCGGTCTACTAACTCGCGGTGCATCCGCAAGATAGTCCTTCGATGCGAGGCAAAACCTAAAAGTTATCCGTGGCCTCCATATTATTAGAGCCGTTTTGTAGATGCGATGGAGCCCTCAAGAATCGTTGTCATTCTGAGCGCAGCGAGGAACCCCCGTATTTTGCCTTTGCTTTTGCTGTTGCCTGTTCTTTGATCCTCCACCCCTACTCCAAGACCGCGCTAACTCCACTCTTTGAACCAAAGCCGGTCAACCAAATCGTTTTACCTGCGCCCGCGCTGGACGCACCATGCCGCAACAATTTAGAGTTGGCCTGAACCTCCAATTCATTAAACAAGGGGCACCGTGTCCTTATCCATCATTGACTGGCTCATCATGCTGGTCTATTTCGTCTTCGTTCTGGGGATCGGCTTTGCCCTCAAGCGCTACATGCGCACCAGCAACGACTTTTTCCTCGCCGGACGCTCGATCCCGGCCTGGGTCTGCGGTCTCGCCTTCATCTCGGCGAACCTCGGAGCCCAGGAAGTCATCGGCATGGGCGCCTCGGGTGCCAAATACGGCATCATCACCAGCCAGTTCTATTGGATCGGCGCCATCCCCGCCATGGTCTTCGTCGGCGTCTTTATGATGCCGTTCTACTATGGCTCCAAGGCGCGGTCGGTGCCGGAGTACCTGCGCATGCGCTTCGACGAGAAGACCCGCGCCGTCAACGCCTTCTCCTTCGCCGTCATGACCATCTTCAGCTCCGGCATCTCGATGTACGCCATGGCGCTGCTCATCCAGACCCTCGGCCTCTTTCACGGCATCATCCCCGACCAATACGTCTTCCACGTCTCCGTCATTCTGTCCGCGATCATCGTTCTCGGCTATATCTTCCTCGGTGGCCTCACCAGCGCTATCTATAACGAAGTGCTGCAATTCTTCCTCATCGTCGCAGGCTTCGCGCCCCTGGTATGGATCGGCCTGCGCAACGTCGGCGGATGGGAGGGCATCAAGCGCACCCTGCCGTCCAACATGACCCACTCCTGGCAGGGCATGGCCCACGCCTCCACCAACACCCTCGGCGTCGAGTGGGTCGGCCTCGCCATGGGCCTCGGCTTTGTGCTCAGCTTCGGCTATTGGTGCACCGACTTCCTCGTCATCCAGCGCGCCATGGCCGCCGACTCCGAGGTCTCAGCCCGCCGCGTCCCGCTCATCGCATCCATCCCCAAGATGTTCTTCCCGTTCCTCGTCATCCTGCCCGGCCTCATCGCCATCACGGTGACCTCGCACATGGCCACACCTGCGGCCATCGTCACCCACGCACCCAACGGCCACGCCCTCCCGCTCGACGAGCAGCATCCCCACGGCATCATTCCCGAGAAGATGGACGCCATCACCGGCAAGCCCGTGCTCGACACCAACGGCAACCCGGTCTATAACTACGACCTCGCCATCCCGGTCATGCTGCTGCACTTCTTTCCCACCGGAATCCTTGGCCTCGGCCTCACCGCGCTGCTGGCCAGCTTCATGTCCGGCATGGCGGGTAACGTCACCGCCTTCAACACCGTCTGGACCTACGATATCTATCAGGCCTACATCAATAAGAAGGGAACAGACGCGCACTACCTCTGGATGGGTCGCATGGCAACCATAGGCGGGGTCGTCTTATCCATCGGTGCGGCCTACGCCGTCACCAACTTCAACAACATCATGGACGCGCTGCAGCTCGTCTTCTCCATCGTCAACGCGCCCCTCTTCGCCACCTTCCTGCTCGGCATGTTCTGGAAGCGCACCACCGGCCACGGAGCCTTCACCGGCCTGCTCGCAGGCACCGGCGCCGCGCTGCTGCATCATGGCCTCACCATCCCCACCGATGCTGTTCCCGGCATGCACGGCGGATGGATCGCCATCGTCCATCACTATCCCAGCGACATGGCGCAGAACTTCTGGACCGCCATCTTCGCCTTCTCCGTCAACCTCATCGTGACCATCGCCGTCAGTCTCGCCACGCGCCCGCGCGAAGAGGCGGAACTCGTCGGCCTGGTCTACTCTCTGACGCCCAAGCCCGAGGAGGGGCATCTCAGCTGGTATGAAAAACCCGCAACGCTGGCCGTCGGCGTCCTCGCTCTCCTCGTCGTCCTCAACCTCGTCTTCGCCTGATCTGAACGAGGGGAATTGTTGACGAGAAACAGCCAGCAGGTTTTGCAGTAGCTCGTTTTTGTTGTCCGTAGTTCGTTTTGTTGTCATCCTTCGCGAAGCGGAGGATCTGCATTTGCACTGCTTAAGGGCACGGCTTCAGCCGTGCCGCCACAACGTTTCACCATCGAAGGGGCTTAGCCCCTGAGGTACCCCCCAAGGAGCACACATGGGACTCGACATCCGCATCCCCCTCGGCCTCATCTTCCTGATCACAGGCGGCCTGATGAGCGTCTACGGATTCATCACCCGCGGCAACGCCGCCATCTACGAAAAGTCGATGGGCATCAACCTCAACCTCACCTGGGGCCTCATCATGTTCGTCTTCGGCCTCATCATGTTCCTCATCGGCCGCCGCAAAAAATGGCAGGATGACCCCGTCACCCCTCGTCCCTGGGAGCGCAGCTCTGGCCCGCAGCACTAATCCAGTACCAAATTGAATGCGGAAGATAAACTATCCGCTGGTATATCCGCACCGTAACGTTTCCCACGCCTGAGCTTGCGATAATAGAGGAATGAAGCGACGCGTCATCGAGCAATACGAATTCGTTCGCAAGATCGGTGCGGGCGGCAGTGGCGTCGTGTACCTGGCGAACGACACCCTCCTCCAGCGCCCTGTAGTCCTTAAACTACTGAAACGCGGCAACTTGACCGTCCAGCAGATGCGGACCACACAGCTTCGCGAAGCCCGCCTCGCCTCGGCCATCGACCACCCTAACGTCTGCGCTATCTATGAGGTAGGCGTCGCCCAGGAAGACTCCGGCGGTGGCGAAGAAGCCTACATCGTCATGCAGTACATCCCCGGCAAGTCGCTCGACAAGGTCATCGGCGAAGGCCCGGCCAGCCTCCAGCTTGCCCTCTCGGCAGGCATTCAGATCTCCGACGGTCTCTCCGCCGCGCACAATCTCGGCATCTTTCATCGCGACCTCAAGCCCGCCAACGTCATGCTCACCGATGGCGGCCTCATCAAGATCCTCGACTTCGGTCTCGCCCGTCGCCTCACGCCCGACAAAGCCGAGTTCGACCCCGCCGGTCCCGACAGCAAGCGCAACCCGCCCAACGCCGGAGCCACCTACACCGCTCGCGGCGGCACCATCGCCTACATGGCGCCCGAGCAGTTCGTCACCGGCCAGTCCAGCGTCCAGTCCGACATCTTCGCCCTCGGCCTCATCCTCTACGAGCTCGCCACCGGACGCCACCCCTTCCACCGCCCCGATGCGCCCGACTTCCAAAGCATCCGCGCCATCCAGTTCGCCGAGCCGCCATCGATCCGCGAGATCGCCCCGCATCTCCCCGTCGAGCTCGAGAGCGTCATCTTCCGCTGCCTCGAAAAGCAGCCCTCCGCCCGCTTCGCTTCATCCGCCGACGTGCGCGAGGCGCTCAAGACCATCATGATGGCCATGCAGCTCGACTCCGTCCTGCTCCACGGCGAGTCGGTCTCGCTGCTGCCCTCGCAGGGCGGAAAGAACCACAGCCAAAAGGAGACACCAGAAGAGGAGAAGCGCACCACCGGCCTCCTCTCCATGCTCGCCGAGCGCTTCCGCGAGTCCACCCCCGCCGAGGTCAGCACCCAGAACACCATCGTCGTTCTGCCCTTCATCAACTACGGCCCAGCCGATGTCGCGCCGCTCTACGGCTACGCTCTGGCCGACGCCATCGCCGCTCGCCTCGCGCGCATGCCCTCGCTCGTCGTTCGCCCGTCTAGTTCGCTGATGAACGTCTCGACCCAGCAGCTCGATCCGCTCAGCGTCGGCAAAAAGCTGCTCGTGCACTTTGTGCTGGCAGGCAACTTCCTCCGTTCCGACAAGGGCTTCGACCTCAACTGGCAGCTCCTCGACGTCCCCAGCCAGAGCGTCCGCGCCGGTGGCTCCATCAACGTGGGCTCCTTCGATCTTGTCTCCGTACAGTCGGAGATCTGCAACGAAGTCTTCAGCACCTTGCAGGGCTTCGGCGACCTTCAGCAGCAGGCGCACGAAAGCCATCGCGCCACCTCGCTCTCCGAAGACGTCTCGGAAGAATACCTGCAGGCCCGCGCCGTCCTCTCCTCCTTCATGACCCGCACCGGCAGCCGCGACGATCTCGACCGCTCCCGCACACTCTTCGAGTCGGTCGTAAAGCAGAACGAAAAGTACGCTCCCGGCTGGTCCGGCCTCGGCATCACCCATCTCCAATACGCCCGCAACGGACTCGGCGGCCAGATGCACGTCCTCGAGGCTCGCCGCGCCTTCGACAAGGCGCTCTCGCTCGACTCCGGCTCGGTCGAAGCCAACCTCTATCGCGTCTACATGCTGCTCTCCCGCGGAGAAAAAGAGTCGGCACGCCACGGCATCGAGCATCTCCTCCAGACTGCGGGCAACGACTGGAACGTCCGCCTCGTGGCCGGAATGACCTTGCGCATCGACGGCATGTACGAGGAGGCGCTCGACCAGTTCAACGCCTCGCTGCGGATGAATCCCTCCAACGCCGCCATGGTCTACAACCACCGCGCCCGCGTCTACCAGTACCAGAACCAGATGGAACTCGCAGCCGACGAAATCCAAAAAGGCCTCACGCTGGAGCCGAAACAGCCACTGCTGCGCATCTCCCTCGGCTACCAGCAGATGCGTACCGGCGACCTCCCGCGCGCCATCGAGACGCTTGAAAACGTCATCCGCGACGAGCAATCGCTGCGCATCGTCTTTCCCACCATCGCACTCTGCTACGTGCAACTAGGCGAACGCGAAAAGGCCGCCACTTTCATCGTCGACGAGACCCTCTCCGCCGCCGAGGCCGACAGCGAGATGGCCTACCGCCTCGCCACCTACTTCGCCGTCGAAGGCGACGAGTCCGAAGCGCTCCACTGGCTGCGCCGAGCCATCTATCTCGGCAACGAAAACTATCCCTGGTTCAGCATCAACCCCGCATGGCGCAAGCTAAGCGGCCATGCCGACTTCGAGCGCATCCTCGAAGACCTCAAGAAAAGCTACCGCCGCAACCAGAAAAACTGGAAGCGTCTCCTCGCCCAGGTTCGCAACTAGGGAAACTCAGCCTAGACCGAGCTATTGGCTTGCCATCATCTTGATTTGTCATTCTTCGCCGAAGGCGGGGGGATCTGCTGTTTTTTGCCGCCCTATAGCTTGCCCTCCCGAGCTATAGCTATTTCCTCTCAGGCGTGGCTTCCTTTTGTTTGTCATTCCCGAAGGGAATCTGCGTTTCTTCCGGGCATACATGACTACACCCGGAGGAGAACCGCTCTAATGGGCGCACCAGCCCCGATTACTGAACAGGAACGGTAGCCACCGCGGAATAAGGAACCACCTGCGGAGCGGCCACGCTGCTCGCAGGCTTCATGTTCATCGCGCTATTGCTCAGCTGCTTCAAAATCATCGGCGTCGTCAGGCTGAACACCAGTAGCGAGTCCTTGGGCAGCGCCTCCTGCCGGTCCTGCTTCAGCCACAGAATCGTGCTCGCGCTGGCGCCAATCCCCGCACCCACCAGAGCACCTACGCCTCCGCCCACCATCGCGCCCGCAGCCGCAGCGCCACCGGTAGCCACCGACATCGCTGCCAGAGTCTCCTTCGGATGGTCCCTGCGCAGCAGCGTACCCTCGTTGTTCACGGTGCTGTGGTCGGTCTGGTCGGTATCGATCAGTTGTGCGTGAATCACATAGTGCGAGCCATCCGGCAGCGTCACATCATGCGCCTCAAGGTGCAGCGCCGCCCGGCCCGAGATGCGCCGTCCGCTGCGTACCTCGGTCACGCGCCCCTCAACCATCGAGCCGATCGGCAAAATCACGCGCCCATCCTTCTCGACCGGCTGCGTCAGCGAAGCCGAAAACGGTGAACCCTCGAGCGTGTTGGTCGTCGAAAGCCCTTGGGTAATGCGCGCCTTCAGCAGGGTCCCTTCGCGAATCTCGCCCTCACGCTCCGGCACACTGGTCACAATCCCCGCATCGAGAGCGGGAGAGTCCGCCACTGTATCCGAATCAGGAACAGTCGTCGTCACGATATTTGCATCCGGATCGAAGGCAGCTGTGGTAGCAGATGTGTCAGCCGGTGCCGTCGTTGGCGCAGCCGTTCCAGCCGCACGATAAGGCACATACGGCCCATAGGTAATGGTGTTGGTGTTGGAGGAGGCCGCAGGCACAGCCGCCGAGGGCTTGGCCTCGGGCACGCGCGGCGTCAGCGCGGGGCTGTCGTCGGTCGTTGTAATCGCCGCTGGCGGAGGTGTCGAAACTCCGGTACGAGCATCCTGGGCAACGACGGGAATGCTGATTAATACAAGAGCGGCGGTCGCAATCGAAAGCTTCATGGCTGGTCCTCTTAACAATCAAGCAATTTCAAGGCCTGATTTTTAGACAGGCCATTAAAGAGAAGGTTAGAGCGAATCGCCGCCCCAGAGGAACAAATCTGGCGAAAGGGAATCGAACCTGCTACTCCCGTCTTCACCCGGTAAACAGCTCATTTCCCACGATTCACCCCACATTGAGCCCGCTTCTGAAATGCTTTGCTAAAATCCAGTGAGTGAGCTCTCCCGACGCAGGATTGGTGCAGACAATCGCCGCAACTGGCGGTGCTCCCGTTCGCGTCGATCGCCGCCCCAAATTGAATGAGCGCCTCATCCACCGCGTCGTCGCCCAGCACCACCAAACTTCAAACCATAGGAGCAACATGACCGAGATCGTCTCTATCCACGCCCGCGAAATCCTCGACTCCCGAGGAAACCCCACCGTCGAAGCCGACGTCATCCTCGACGGCGGAGCCAAGGGGCGCGCCGCAGTTCCCAGCGGAGCCTCCACCGGCGAGCACGAAGCCGTAGAGCTTCGCGACGGCGACAAGGACCACTATCTCGGCAAGGGCGTCCTCAACGCAGTCGAAAACGTAGAGTCGATCATCGCTCCCGAACTCACCGGCATGGACGCCAGCAACCAGCGCCTCATCGATGCCACCATGATCTCCATCGATGGCACCGAGAACAAGTCGAAGCTCGGTGCCAACGCCATCCTCGCCGTCTCCATGGCTTGCGCCCGCGCCTCCGCCGAAGCCCTCAAGCTGCCGCTCTATCGCTACCTCGGCGGCGTCAACGCCTGTCTTCTCCCTACCCCGATGATGAACATCCTCAACGGCGGCTCCCACGCCGACTCCAACGTCGACTTCCAGGAGTTCATGGTCATGCCCGTCGGCGCCGAGACCTTCTCCGACGCCCTCCGCTGGGGCACCGAGGTCTTCCACACCCTCAAGGGCGTGCTCAAGAAGAAGGGCTACAACACCGCCGTCGGTGACGAAGGCGGCTTCGCTCCCAACCTCAAGTCCAACGCCGAGGCCATCGAGCTCATCCTCGAAGCCATCCAACTCGCAGGCTACAAGCCCGGCGAAGAGATCGCCATCGCGCTCGACCCCGCCGCCAGCGAGTTCTACAACAAGGAGACGGGCAAGTACGTCTTCAAGAAGTCCGACAAGTCCGAGAAGACCTCCGCCGAGATGGCCGCCTTCTGGGAGTCCTGGGTGCGCCAGTACCCCATCGTCTCGCTCGAAGACGGCCTCGCCGAAGACGACTGGGACGGCTGGAAGCTGCTCACCGATCAGATTGGCGGCATCGTGCAGCTTGTAGGCGACGACCTCTTCGTCACCAACACGACGCGTCTGCAGCAGGGCATCGAGCAGAAGGTCGCCAACTCCATTCTCATTAAGGTCAACCAGATCGGCACCGTGACCGAGACCCTCGAGGCCATCGAGCTGGCCCGTCGCTTCGGCTACACCAGCATCATCAGCCACCGCTCCGGCGAGACCGAAGACACCTTCATCGCCGACCTCGCCGTAGGCACCGGCGCCGGACAGATCAAGACCGGCTCCGCCAGCCGCACCGACCGCATCGCCAAGTACAACCAGCTCCTCCGCATCGAAGAAGAGCTCGGCCAGTCCGCCGAATTCCTCGGCATCGAGTCCGTCAACTTCGGCCAGTAATCAACTCAACAAGATGAAAGGCCGTGCCCGCAGCAAAAGGGGGCACGGCTTTTTCAGCTCCTGGCAACCATTACCGCTCCTGCCAAATCGTCTTATCCGCATTCGCTTCGTTCAACTCCTCAGAAACCGTCATTCTGAGCGAAGCGAAGAACCCCCGCATTTGTCGTTGCCGTTGCACTTGCCGTTGCACTTGCCGTTGTCCTCTTTTGTTGTCATTCCCGCAGGGAATCTGTGTTCCTCCTCGGCTCGCACATCTACACCCGTAGGGAACCCTCTCCCGCGCTGCGGTATGACTTTTTATCCCCGCCCAGGCCGCCACAAAATCCCCCTGTGGAAAACTTGTCAAGTCTTAAATCGTATAAGTCGCTCAAAATCAACAACATAAATTTGCAAAAGAGTTATGCTCCATTCGTTATAATTAAAGACAGCAAGCAATCAGCCCGGCAAACCGCCGGGCTTTCGCATTTAACCGGGTCTGCCTCGAACTCCGAAGGCAGGCCCTTTCTTTTGAAGACTTTAGTACTTAAGTACAGGGGGTACCACCATGCCAGACCACATCACCGAGCCAACTGAGCAGTCATCCCGGCGCTACCGCTGCCGCCACATCTTCACCGACGGCCACCGTTGCGGCAGCCCCTGCCTGCGCCAGGAAGAGTTCTGCTACTACCACCACACCACTCGTCTCTCCGCCGAGCCCATGCGCGTCTATCGCGACGAGACCAACCACTTTTCGCTGCCTCCCCTCGAAGACCGAAGCGCCGTCCAAAGCGCCCTCACCGAGGTTCTGCAGCGGCTCGCCGGCGGCAACATCGACAACAAGTGTGCCGGCCTGCTCCTCTATGGCCTTCAGATCGCCATGAGCAACCTGCCCAGGGCCGCATCGGCCGAAGCCGCCGCCGCCCCGGTCGAGAAGGTGATGTCCCACCCCCAGTTCGGCTATCTTGCTCCGCGCACCCTCATCGACGACTCCGGACAGGTCCTCGAAGAGGCAGAAGATGAGGAGGCGGTTGAGACGACGGTAAAGATCGAAATAGAGAAAAAGCCGAGCTTTACCCAAGAAGAGATCGCGGAGATGTATCGCCGCGCCGAGGCCGGTCTCCCCCCTGTGCCTCCCAGGCCGAAACCAGACCCAAATGCACCGAGGGTTACCAAAGCCGACCCCAGGACGATAGGGAATCTCCAGGCCTGCGCCACGCTGGCTCCGTCGCCCGCGGAGATCAGCCAGACCCAGCCTTGCCGGAACGTTCTCTCGGCCGAAGCAGCACCCGGCGTCGTGTGCGCGGAGCAGCAAAGAGACCTCGCTCTCTTGCCTTTGTCCCCGCCCTCACCCCTCTCGAAGTCATCAAACAAACCCGCATCGCGCACGCCTCAGCGCACGGCGGCAGACTCTTGTTATCCTGACTTAAACCATGTCAAACAAACCGATCGTTCTTACCATCCTCGACGGCTGGGGCTACCGCGCCGAGACCAACGGCAACGCCATCGCCCTTGCCCGCAAGCCCGTCTACGACAAGCTGCTGGCCGAATTTCCCAACACCCTCATCCGCGCCAGCGAACACTTCGTCGGCCTTCCCGACGGCCAGATGGGCAACTCCGAGGTCGGCCATCTTAACCTCGGCGCAGGCCGCATCGTCCGCATGGACATGACCCGCATCGACACCGCCATCGCCGACGAGAGCCTCTTTCGCGACCCCGTGCTTACGCATGCTTTTAACCTCGCAGCCTCACGCGAAGCTGGCCTCCACTTCTTCGGCCTGCTCTCCGACGGCGGCGTCCACTCGCACCAGCGCCACCTCTACGCTCTGCTGCGCATGGCCGCCAGCCACGGCCTCACCCGCGTCTTCGTCCACGCCTTCATGGATGGCCGCGACACCATGCCCAATAGCGGCGTCGGTCATCTGGAGTCCTTGCAGCAGCAACTCCGCGAGATCGGCGTAGGCCAACTCGCCTCCGTCTCCGGCCGCTACTACGCGATGGACCGCGACCTGCGCTGGGAAAAAGAGTTGCAGGCCTTTGACGCCATGGTCACCGGCACCGCGCAGGGCGGCAGCTATCACGACGCCGTCGCACGAGTGCGCGAGCTTTATAACAACGACATCACCGACGAGTTCATCCCGCCGTTCACGGTTGTGAATGCAAGCGGCGACGCCGTCGGCCTCATCCGCGACAACGACGTCTGCATCAACTTCAACTACCGCGCCGACCGCGCCCGTCAGATCACCCGTGTCCTCGCCCGCAACAGCGACGTTCCCGGCGGTCTCACCGCGAGCGACGCCAACGATCTGCCCAAGGCAGTCGAACTCGACGCGGAAATTCCGCGCGCCCGCGCACCGAAGAACATTCACTATGTCTGCATGACGCAGTACGACAAGAACTTCAAGCTGCCCATCGTCATCCAGCCTGAGTCGATGGATAACCTGCTCGCCAACCTCATGGCCCAGGCCAACCTCCGCAACCTCCGCGTAGCCGAGACGGAGAAGTACGCGCACGTCACCTACTTCTTCAACGGCGGAATCGAAAAGCCATTTCCCGGCGAAGACCGCGCTCTCATCCCGTCGCAAAAGGTCGCGACCTACGACCTCGCTCCCGAGATGTCGGCATCAGGCATCGCCGACGCTGTGGTCAAAGCCGTCAACGACACCGCCTTCGACGTCATCATCGTCAACTTCGCCAACGCCGACATGGTCGGTCACTCCGGCAAGCTCGAACCCACCATTCGCGCCGTCGAGACGGTCGACACGCAACTCGGCCGCATCTATCAGGCCATCAAGCAACGCGGCGGATCGCTCCTCGTCACCGCCGACCACGGCAACGCCGAGATGCTCATCGACCCTGCGAGCGGCGGTCCGCACACCGCGCACACGACGAATCCGGTGCCGTTTATCCTCGTCAACGACGAGTTGAACACCAGCCATCACCGCATCCTTCGCCCAGGCGGAAGCCTGCGCGACATCTCGCCGACGATCCTGACACTACTCGGTCTCGAAAAACCGAAAGAGATGACAGGTGTGAACCTTAGCGACAAAGGCTAAACAACAGCGTGAAGATCGCTAGACGATCTTCACGCTGCCATCCTGCATCTTGTCGAAGGCATGAATCAGCTTTCCCGTCTCGTCGAGATGGCGCAGCGTCATCTTCTCCGGCGTAACTTCCAGATGACTGAAGCCGTAGACCTTCGCAGCATAAGGTCCACGTTGCGCCTCCTCAATCTTCAGCGGATACAGATCAGCGCCGCCTCCGCCTGACAGCACGAACGAAGTCGGATGACCGTCGAACTCCAGGTGCTGCATATCGTGATCGTGTCCGGCGAGATACAGATGCGCTTTATGCTTGCGCAGCAGAGGCTCCCAGTCACGTATCAGCACGGCGTTGTCTCCATGCGGCCCGTTGGAAAAGATTGGATGATGTCCCATCACAACGAGAAATGGCGTTGTGCGAGGCTTCAGCAGCTCAGCCTCAAGCCACGTTAGCTGCTCCGCCTGCTGTTCAGGCGTCAAGGTAAAATTTGCGGGCTTTGTCTTCTGTCCCTGAGGATGAGGCATATTGCTGTCAAGCGCGATTACGGTCATCAAAGGATTGACCGCAGGAAAATCGAAGCGATACCAGAGCGACGGCATCGTCCAGCGCGTTCCGCCCTTGCGCGCATACTCCAGTTCGGCTGCTACTTTACTCTCAGGCATCTTCTGATAGTCATGGTTGCCCGCAATCGCATACGCCGCACAGTTGAAGACGCTCTTCGGATACATGTCCTCGAACTGCGTCTTCCAGCGTTCCGATGCAGCGCCGTCTGGCAGTTTGCCGTACCAGTTGTCGCCAAGCATCAGCAGCGCATCTGTCGTCAGGCCATGCTCACGAACATATTGCTGCATCGCTCCAGCGACTCGGCTCTGCGCCGCAAAATTCTCATAGCCCCAATCGCCGACCATCAGAAGTTGAGTCGCCCCAGCATTGGGCTTATGACTTGGCCGCTTGGCAAAGGAAGGAAGGGAACTAAAGCCCGCAAGTGCACTAAACGCAAAACTCTGACGAAGAAATCCGCGACGACTCAGCATGATGATTGGCTCCAGATACTGGATTCGCTTATATCACCGTTATGCAAAACGTCAGTAAAAAGTCCGCGACTAAAACTCGCGGCGGCCTTCCATCGCCCGCGTCATCGTTACCTCGTCGGCATACTCGATGTCGCTGCCCGCTGGAACACCGGTTGCAATTCGAGTCACCCTTACCTCAGGTCGCGCACGGTGTATCTCTCCGGCAAGATAACCTGCGGTAGCTTCACCCTCGGTTGTCGGCGAAGTCGCAAGAATCACCTCATCGACCTCGGGCAATCGAACCAGCAGATTCGCAATCCGCAACTGCTCCGGCCCAACGCCGCCAATCGGCGAGAGCGTGCCGTGCAGAACGTGATAAACGCCGCTATAGCTGCGTGTCTTCTCGACGGTCGCGATATTGGTCGGCTCTTCCACGACGCAGATCAGCCGCTGGTCTCGCGAAGTGCTCGTGCAATAAACGCACGGGTCGACATCGGTAATGTTGTTGCAGATCGAGCAAAGCCGCAGATGCTGCTTCAACTCGCGAATCGCCGCCGACAGCTTGTCAGCATCTTCAGCCGAAGAGCGCAGCACATGAAACGCCAGCCGCTGCGCGCTCTTTGTGCCGATTCCCGGCAGCTTGCGCAGCTCCTCGATCAGACGCGTCATCGGCTCTGCGAACTGAGCCACTTAGGTCAACCCCGGCAGATTCAGGCCGCCCATCATTCCGGCCACGCTGGCCTTGATCGCTTCGTCGGCGCGTCTTCCGGCCTCGTTCACCGCAGCCGTAATCAGGTCTTCCAGCAGTTCAAGATCGCTGCCCGCGCTGCCGATGGCGGACTGCTCGATCTTCAGCCGCAGCACTTGTTTCTTGCCGTTCATGCGTACCGTCACCACGCCGCCGCCGGTCGAGGCCTCGACCACAGTCTCAGAGAGCTTGCGCTCCATCTGCTCCTGCATCTGCTTGGCCTGCCCCATCATCTCTTTCATCTTGCCCAGATCGGAAAAATCCATTAATCCCCCTCACGCAGATCGATCACATTGCGAATCTCGGCATCGAACAGCTTCTGCGCCTGCTGCACGATCGGATGTTCCATCGCCTTGGCCTGTGCGCTGCCGGACTTCGCCGCACGTGGTTTTTTCGCTGCGGCGACCTTTGCAGCTCCCGGCAAAAGCACAAGCTTCAGCGCGCCTGAACCAGCCTCGCGTAGCGCGGCACGAACAATCTTCTCCGCCTCGGCATTGATCACCATCGGCAGCATCGTCTTCGACAGCTCCGTCTGAACTCGCAGCTCACTGCCTTCGATCGTCCATTCCGCATCGGCCAGCGCATCGGCGGCCGAACCCTGACTCTTCGCGCTCGTCAGCGCCTCGGTCGCCACGCGCTGCAACTCAGAAGCCTCCTGCGAACTCCGCTCGGGCACTGCAGCAGAAGCCGCAATATCAACCGGCGCTGCTTCAACCTCAGGCTGCTCTGGCATAGCTTCGACGACAGCAGAAGGCGCAACTTCCTTCACGGGAAGCGGAACTTCTTTCATCGCAGGTGCAGCTACGGGAACCGCAGCAACCTCCAGCGGCTTGACCACAGCTGGCGCCGGTTCCGCTGGCTTAGGTGCAGCAGGCACAGAAGCGGCAGCAGCCAGAGCGGGTTTCTCCGTCTCGCCGCCTTCGAACCGCTTGCGGCCTTTGTCAATCTCGAACGGCGAGAACGCAGGCTTCGTGCTCACGGGAGCAGCGGGCGCGCTCATCACACGATTTGCAACCGGGCTCGGAGCCGCGACTCTCGCCTGTGCTGACGTACTTTGCACTCGCGGCTGGCCGGCATTTCCGCCAACAGGGAACTGGCTCAACACTTCTTCCACCGGCAGCAATCGCCGCAGATGTACCAGCTTCAACAGTCCTAACTCAAAATGAAAACGCTGCTCCTGCCGATAGCCCAGCTCGTCAAAAGTACGCAGCATTACCTGTAGAAACCGCGTCAGCTCCTCTTCGCCAAACAGTGCAGCCGACCTTCCTGCGCGTCGCTGTTCGTCTGCGGAGATCTGCAATAGCTCGCCAGAAACACCATTGGCATCGGCCCCATCCGAGCCGATCCCGGCTATCTTCGCAATCACGCAATTCCGCAGATAGCGTACAAACTGTCGTGCCAGTTGCGCCGGGCTATTTCCGGCATCGAGCAACTGGTTCGCAACCGTAATCACCTCGGCGCTGCGGTTTCCATCGACGGCTTCAAGAATCTTTTCAAACACCGCATTTGGAACCGTCCCCATCAACTCGCGAATCTGCGAGGCGTCGAGCACCGGTCTTCCGTCCTGCACGGGAGCGCTGGCAATCGCCTGGTCCATGATGCTGAGCGCATCGCGCATCGAGCCATCGCCAGCCTCGGCCAACAACGACAGCGCAGCTTCATCGGCATCGACTCCTTCGCGATCCGCGATGCCACGCAGTTCGCCGAGAATGTCCACCAGCTTCACCGCGTGAAAGCTGAAGTGCTGGCATCGCGACCGCACCGTCTGCGGAATGTCCTCAGGCTGTGTAGTAGCCATCATGAAAATCATGTGGTCGGGCGGCTCTTCCAGCGTCTTCAGCAGCGCATTGAACGCCGCGTCGGTAATCTGATGGGCTTCGTCGAGGATGTAGATCTTGTACTTGTCCCTTGCGGGCCGATACCGCGCCGCATCGCGCAGCTCGCGAATCTCGTCGATGCCGCGATTGGTGGCGGCGTCGATCTCGATGACGTCGACGGCATTTCCGTTGCGAATCTCGGTGCAGCTCTCGCACACCTCGCAAGGCTCCGCGGTCGGCCTCTGCGCGCTGCCGATGACATTGCGACAGTTCAGAGCCATGGCCAGAATGCGCGCAATCGTTGTCTTGCCGATGCCGCGATGGCCGCTGAAGATGTAGCCATGGGCGATCCGCTCCTGGGTCAGCGCGTTCATCAGCGTGACGGTCACATGGTCCTGTCCCGCAACATCCGCGAAACGCTGTGGCCGGTATTTCCTTGCAAGAACCTGATATGCCATAAATGATGAGTGCGCTCTCGTCGCCGCAGGTCTTCTCGTCCCGATTGCCGCTGGTTTTATTGTATCGTCCGCAACGGGCTTACCTCTTCTTTGCTGCTCGTCTGGCCCGCCGTGCCCGGCGCTTCACTTCGTCGTCGCTGAACATCGTTCCGCGGCACTTCGCCGAGCCGCAGTAGCAGTCGGCATCACTGTCGTCGCTGTCGCACAGGTTGTACTCGTAGGTCAGCTCTTCCCCGGCGTCGATGTCGCGAATGGCGACGATATAGATGCGTCCCTTTTCATCTTCGGTCTCGCAGTTTGGGTCGCAGGAGTGGTTGATGAACATCGCCGTGCCGAAGCCGTCGATTACCATGCCATTGTCGCCACAACTGAACAGGTAGGTAATGAAGCGGTCTTTATAGCGCTCGTCGGCAACCTCTTTGGTAAACCGCGGTCCTTCGTACTCGCAGACCTTTGCGCCTTTTTTGAAGCTCCGAGTCGTGTAGCAGCCCGCAGCATGGATGGACGAAGAACGAATGATGAGGCCTTTAGACATAAATTAGAGAGAATCCATCGATCAAAGGTTGGAATATTCATGCATTGGAAAAACAAGCGGGACAATCACCCGATGCTGACTATAACAAACCTGCCCAGCCTATCGTCAAAGTATCAGGAGAAGTAATCTATAAAGCATCAAGAGCAGTAATCTGTTAACTCATGCCTGTGTGCACCTCAATCCGGCTTTTGTTGGCTGCTGCCGCTTTTTCCGCTGTGGCTTGCCTGGCGCAGACGACCACGGCGCCGTGTCCGGCCGACCAGCCTGCGGCCAAGCCCTGCACCGCTGCGCCCTCGACACAGCCTCCTGCCGCTGCTCCTGCGCCAACGCAGCAATTTCCTTTCCCCGGCGAGAGCAGCGCTCCTGCGGCTCCAGTTGACAATGCTCCGAATCCCGCTGCCTCAGCGGCACACCCATTCCCCACAGGGGCTTCTCCTGACATGCCTGGTGAAGCGCCCAGCAGCAGCTCAAGTTCTGATAGCAGTTCAAGCTCGAACTCAAGTTCCAGCGATAGTTCAAGCACCGGCGATACGCCGGATACGCCGACGCCGACACCCACCCGTCGCAGGCTGCCCAAGGTCAAGAATCTCCAGACTCCCGACGAGCGCGTGGACGAGGACATCACTGTCGCCAAGTTCTACTACAGCCGGGAAAACTATATGGCGGCGTATCTGCGCAGCAAAGACGCAGTCAAAATGGAACCCGACTACGCCGAGACTCACTTTTCGCTGGCTCGTGCGGCGGAGAAGATGAAGAAGGTGGACGAGGCGAAGGCAGAGTATCAAACCTACCTCAAGCTCTCTCCCGGCGGCGACAACGCCAAGGCTGCCCGCACGGCGCTCAAGTCGCTGCACTAGATCAAAGAGCGCGGAGCACGACTACGGTCTCATCGTCGAAGTGCTCGACGCCTGACTGAAAGTCCGACACCGCTTTGAGGATTGCCTCTACGGTCGAAGCGGCTGTCGGCTCAACTTGTGACTCCAACACCTGCCGCAGGCGGTCGGTGCCGAACATCTCACCGTCTGCGTTCTCGGCATCGGGAATGCCGTCGGAGAAGAAGACGATCATGTCGCCCGGCTGTGTCGACAGCGTGAACTCTTCGTACGTGACGTTGGGAAAGAGGCCCAGCGGGAAGCCCTCGGCCTTGATCGTCTTCACCGTTACGCCTTCCGACGTGCGCGAGACGAAGACGGGCTGCACCGATCCCGCGTTGGCGATCTGTAAGGTCTGGTTGGAGTCGTCCCACACCGCCATCAGCATGGTGACGTACTGCGAGGCCAGCTTGCGCTCCTGTAGCTGGTCGTTCAGCGCGGCCAGCATTGCGGCAGGCGAGAGTTGCTGCGGTGCCAGCGAGCGCAGAATTCCGCTTACCAGCGCGGCGTACAGTGCCGCCGGAGCAGCCTTACCGCTGACGTCTCCTACTGCCAGAGCGATCCGCGCGGGCATGCCCGGCGAGCCGTAGTCGAGAAAGTCGTAGACGTCGCCGCCGATGGACCGCGCCGCGAGGAACTGCACCGCAATTTCAGCTCGCGCCAGCTTCGGCGGACGCGAGGGCATCAGCCTTAGTTGCACCTTGCGCGCCATCTCCAGGTCGCGCTCCATGCGCTGCTCTTCCTCGTGGATACGCTGGTAGAGCCGCGCATTGGCAATCGAGATGGCCACCTGCGCCCCCAGCGTCGAGAGGGTGCGCAGGTGGTCTTCGTTGTAGTAGTTGACGCGCGTATGCTCCAGGTCGAGCACGCCGATGACCTGCCCTTTGTTCAGCAGCGGTACGGCCAGCTCCGAGCGTGTCTCCGGGTTCTCTGCGAAGTAGCGTGGATCTTTACGGGTGTCGGGCGACAGCACCGGTTCGCGCTGCTGCGCGGCGATGCCGATGATGCCTTGTCCCAGCACGATGGTGCGCTCGCGAATTACGCGTTCGCCATAGCGAGACGAGAAACGGTGCTCGAACTGCTGGGTGCGCTCATTCCACAGCAGGATGCTGAACATCTGGAAGTCGATGACGCGCTTGAGCAGTTGGCCGATGCGCTCCAGCAGGTCGTCGAGGTCGAGAATGCTGGTAATCTCGCGCGAGATCTCGTTCAGTACGGTCAGCGTCTGCGCCTGCCGCGAGACCCGCGTGTACAGCCGGGCATTTTCGATCGCGATGGACATGCGCGAGGCCACCAGCTCCAGCAGGCGCTGGTGCTCCGGCGTGAAGTAGCCCAGCGCCTCCGATTCGATATCGAGGACGCCGATGACCTTGTTCTTGACCAGCAGCGGCACGGCCAGTTCGGACTTCACGTTCGGGTTGGCGCTGATGTAGTGCTCGTCTTTGGAGACGTCTTCGACCAAAAGCGACTTTCGCTGCAACGCCGCCTGCCCGATGATGCCGCGTCCGATCTTGATGCGCAGGCGCTCCACCTCGGGAGCGTGGCCGGTCTGGAAGCGCATCCAGAGCTCGTTGGTGCGGTCGTTGACCAGAAGGATGGCGAAGATGCGGTAGTCGATGACGGCGCGAACCAGGTCGGCGACGCGGTGCATCAGGGTGTTCAGGTCGAGCGTGGAGTTCAGCGCATCGGCGATATTGTGGAGGAAGTCGACCTGCAGGGGTTCGACCCGGATGTTTGTCGGCTTGACGACCGGAGCGCCCTCCTGGGCAGGCGGGCGGTAGTCTCCTTCGAACTGGTGCTGCGAGGCCTCAGCCGGCGCTGGCGCAGCGGGGGGAGTGGTTCGGCGCGGCTTGTCAGCGGTTGGCATGGGAAGAGGCGATGATACTACGGTGAAGGTGGGGGAGTGGAGTCACAACTTTGATGCGGGACTCCAATTCTGTTTTTCATCGGCGTCACCGGTGCAGACCGATGTAAAGACTTTGTTTTGCCGGACTATGCTGCTCCGCCGGCGAGCTCGGCCACAATTCTGACACTGGCGCTGGCCCCGATCCGCGACGCACCTGCCTTGAGCATGGCGGTTGCGTCGGCCAGTGAGCGGATGCCGCCCGAGGCCTTCACGCCTGCCCGCCGTCCGGCCTGGCCGCGCAGCAGGGCAATGTCGTCTACCGTGGCTCCGCCGGTCGAAAAGCCGGTGCTGGTCTTCAAAAAGTCGGCCCCTGCGCTCAATGCCAGCTCGGCGGCGCGCAGCTTCTCTTCGAAGCTGAGCAGGCAGGTCTCGAGGATGACTTTCACGACAGCTCCAGCGGCATGGGCCAGTTCGACGACACCGCGAATATCCTGCCTGACGGCTTCGTAGTCGGCAGCCTGTCCTGACTTCAGAAGCCCTATATTGAGCACCATGTCCACATCATGCGCGCCATGCTTGATGACGCGGGTGGTCTCGTCGCGTTTAGAACTCGACAGCGTGGCTCCCAGGGGAAATCCGACGACAACACCGACCGGAATCCCTGTACCGCTCAGAGCGGCCGAAGCGAGCGAGACCCAGGTTGGGTTGACCATGGCGCAGGCGAAGCGATATTCGGCAGCCTCATGGCAGAGCTGCAGCACCTGGCTGCGCGTTGCGTCCGGCTTCAGAAGGGTATGGTCCAGCACTGCGGCGAGGTTCTGCGGAGAAGATAGGGTATGGGCGGCAAACGCTGCCGCGTCGAAGTGCTCAGGTCCCGTGGGGAGGGGTTCAACGATAGACAAAGTACTCAAGCATGCTCCTTCGGCAAGGGAAGTTCTCCCTGCCGCGTACTTTCTATCATACCGGGATAGAAGCTGGCAGAAGAGGCGGCTGTGTAAGGAGTAGACGGATCAGACAGGAAAAAGCGTCTATCTCTCTCTTCTCGACTTGCGGTTATGGGTCGTTCGAGCAACCTGAACCATCTAATTTCCATGGCAAAGGAACTTCAGCTCTCCGTATTGGACCAATCACCGGTCTCCACCGGAAGCACTCCGGCGCAGTCGCTGCAGAACTCGATTGCGCTGGCGCGTAAGGTCGATCAGCTGGGCTACCGCCGTTTCTGGATGTCGGAGCACCATGCCATGGACACGCTCGCGTGTACGGCCCCGGAGATTCTGCTGGCGCGTATCGGCGCGGAGACGAAGCAGATCAGGCTTGGCTCCGGCGGCATCATGCTGCCGCACTACACCCCGCTCAAGGTGGCGGAGGTCTTCCGTACTTTGCACGCGCTTTATCCGGGGCGCATCGACCTCGGCATAGGCCGCGCCCCGGGCGGCGGTCCTATGGAAGCCCTCGCCCTGAAGCGCGACCGCAATACCAGGATGCTCGACGACTTTCCCGATCAGGTCACCGAATTGCTCGCTTTTCTCGATAGCGATTTTCCTCAACAGCACCCCTTCGCCCGCATCCGCGTATCGCCGCACATGCCGGGCGTCCCGGACGTCTGGATGCTTGGTTCGAGCCTGTGGAGCGCGTCTTCCGCGGCAGAGTTCGGTCTGCCCTACGCCTTTGCCCACTTCTTCAGCGGTGAATCCTCGCGTGCTGCCATTGAGACCTACCAGCATCGCTTTACCCCAAGCCGCTATCGATCTGGGCCGGAGGCGATGGTGGCCGTCGGAGTCATCTGTGCGCCCACGCAGGAAGAGGCAGACTATCTCGCCACCAGCGTCCGCCTGTTGCAATGGCGGATTCGACAGGGCGACCGCAGCCCCATCGCCTCCCCTGAAGCTGCTCAGCGCGAACTGAGCCTGTTGGGAAACCCTGCGAGTGAGTCTGGCGAGTGGCCACGCTACTTTGTCGGCACACCGGAAAAGGTGAGGGGAGAGCTTGAACAGATGGCTGCTGCCCTTGGGATTTCAGAGATTGTGGTGAATACGATTGTCTGGGACCACGCTACGCGGTTGCGAAGCTACGAGTTGCTGGCAGGAGAATTCGATCTTAAAGCTTCGACCGATGAGAGCTTCGAGCCTCAGATCAGTGCTGTTTAGGACTGTCGTGCAGGGGAGAGATGAGGCTTAGTGTCCCGTCGCCTCTTGCGGGAAGAGTCGAATATCTTCAAGATTTCGATAGTGCTCGGCGTAATCCATGCCGTAACCCACAACAAAACGATTCGGGATTTTAAATCCCACGTAATCGGCCTCAATCGGCACCAGCCGCCGCTCCGGCTTATCGAGGCAGGTCGCGATCTTCAGGGAAGCAAGCTTGTGCTGCAGCATCATGCCGCGCAGATAGCTCAGCGTAAGTCCTGTATCGAGAATATCTTCGACGAGAATCACATGCTTTCCTTCAATTGGGTTGTCGATGTCCTTGATAAGACGGACGACTCCGCTTGAAATCTTGGCAGGCCCGTAGCTCGAGACCGCTACAAAATCGAAGGTGTTATTCACCTTGATGGCTCGTGCCAGGTCGGACAGAAAGATGGCCGCGCCCTTGAGGACGCCGATCAGGACGATGGAGGTGTTGGCATAGTCAGCAGAGATCTGCTCACCGATTTCGTGGACGCGATCGGCGATCTGGGATTTCGAGAAGAGAACTTCCATTCCGGAGGCATGGGGAAAGGCAGGAGAACTGTTGGCCATAATCGTCAGGGTAGCGCGAATAGGGCATTAGGGAAAGCGTCGATATACTTGAACCAGCGAGGCGTATGTATCCCTATATCGATATAGGCCCAGTGCACCTGGGCACGTTTGGATTGTTGTTGTGGCTAGCTGCGGTTGTGGCGACAGTGGTGTTGCACAAGAACTTCGTTCGGAATCAAGTTGATGCCGATGCGTTGACGGTCGTAGCCTTCGTCGTGATCGCCGGTATCCTCGGTGCTAAAAGCTGGCACGAGTTGGAGAATGTCTCCGAGCTTCGCGCGGCCATGGCACAGATTGTGGCTCCCGGCTGGGGCCACCCGCTGGATATCCTGGTCGATTTTTTGCACTGGTTTCAGGCTGGGTTCGCATGGTTCGGCGGCCTCGTCGCCGGAATCGGCATGCTGATGTGGCAGGGCTGGGAGGCGAAGCCGGGCGGTGCGAAGAAGTGGTTTGCCGCGGTGCGGATGCTCGATCTGGCGACTCCCGCGGCGGCCATCGGCTACGGTGTAGGCCGCATCGGCTGCCTCACCTCGGGCGACGGCGACTACGGGATCAACACGACGCTGCCCTGGGGCGTTCACATGGCGAAGAATGCGCTGGTGCCTCCTACTCCGGCGAATGCGCTGGTGCAGCCGACTCCTGTTTACGAGCTTTTGTTTGGCTTGGCTCTGGCGTGGCTGCTGTGGCAGCTCGGACGGAAGCTTCGCCCCATCGGCTGGCTGACCGGGCTGTATCTCATTCTGAGTGGACTGGGCCGTTTTCTGGTCGAGTTTGTGCGCATCAATCCAAAGCTGTACTGGGGCATGAGCAACGCCCAGATGGCGGCGATTGGATCGATGGTCGTGGGTGTGGTGGTGATGCTGATTGCCTGGCGCAGCGCTGTGAGCACTACTCCGGTTGTCGAGGTAAGTTCGTAGAGGAGTTTTACGAACTTACCTCTTCAAGCGTGGCTATTTTGCCATCTCTTCGCGGATCGGCACTTGCGGAGCAGCGAAGAAGAAGTTTGAGATAAGACCGCCAATAATAGCCCCAAGAATGGGCGCTACCCAGAACAGCCACAGCTGGCTGGTCGCCCATCCGCCGACAAAGAGGGCAGGGCCGGTGCTGCGGGCCGGGTTGACTGAGGTGTTGGTGATGGGGATGCTGATCAGGTGGATCAGCGTCAGGCACAGGCCGATCGCGATGGGAGCGAAGCCCTTGGGGGCGCGCTCGTCGGTCGAGCCGAGGATGACCAGAAGGAAGAATGCGGTGAGCACGACCTCCGCGATGAAGCAGGCGGTCAGAGAGTAGTGGTCGGGCGAGTGAGCGCCGTATCCGTTCGAGGCAAAGCCGCCGGCGAGGCTGAAGCCCTCTTTGCCGCTGGCGATCAGGTAGAGAACACCGGATGCGGCGATTCCTCCCGCCACTTGTGCAACGACGTAAGCCCACAGATCGCCGATGGCGAAACGCTTGCCGACAACCAAACCTATGGAGACCGCAGGGTTGAGATGGCAGCCTGAGATATGACCGATGGCGAAGGCCATGGTCAGCAGGGTGAGACCGAAGGCCAGCGCGACTCCGACAAAGCCGATGCCGAGCTGGGGATAGGCTGCCGCGATGACTGCGCTGCCGCAGCCTCCGAAGACCAGCCAGAATGTACCGAAGAACTCTGCTGCTGCGCGTTTCGAGAGGGGCATGTTCCGATACCTCGCTTTAATTTGAGCGGCTCGACCCGATGTCTAAATGCTTGAGTCGAGGCACTTTGAAGTTCGGGGAATCGTAGCACGATGAGATGAGCTGTTGATAAAAATTATGGCTGTCTCCCAAGGATGCCTATTTGGAAAAAAAGGGACAGGGTACTCGATGTATCCTCGGCTAAACCTCGTGTGGAGATATCGATGCGTTTGAACCTTTTGAGACTCGCCGCTCTTCTGTTGTTCGTCCCTGTTGTTCAGGCGCAGACCATCTTCCACTTCACGGAAAAGCCTGGCCCGCACTCCGTCGGGCTCAAGGTTGTCGAGCAGTACGACTACTCGCGCATCTATCGCCCCGCCACCGACGAGCTTGGTAAGCCAGTCACCGGGGAGCGCGCCCGTCCTCTCCAGACCCTCATCTGGTACCCTTCGCAAGCATCCTCCGAGAAGCCGATGACCGTGGGCGACTACGGCCAGCTCGCCGCCACCGAGACCAGCTTCGGCAAACCGGACATGTCTGCCGACTGGAAGCAGTGGAACACCGCTATGACGCCCACGCTCAAGGACGCCATGTGGGCCCGGCGTGACGCACCCTTCGACACTGGCCGCTTTCCGGTTGTCATCTATGCCCCCGGCTTCTCCGGCGCGTCATGGGAGAACGCCGATCTCTGCGAGTACCTCGCCAGCTATGGATACGTCGTTATCGCCAGTCCAGATATGGGTGCAACCACGCGCGATATGACGAGCGATCTCGCCGGTGTCAACGCCCAGGCTCGTGATATCTCGTTCCTCATCGGGTACGCTCAGACCTTGCCCAACACGGATATGTCCGAGCTTGCCGTAGCAGGCTTCTCCTGGGGTGGGCTCTCGAACCTCTTCGCCGCCGCCCGCGATTCTCGTATCGATGCTCTGGTCGCACTCGATGGCTCCATGCGCTACTGGCCGGGTCTCATTAAACAGGCAGGAGACGTCCATCCCGACCAGATGACCATCCCGCTGCTCTTTTTCACCGAGGGAGCGATCTCGCTCGAAGACGCCGAACGCATGCAGTCTTCCCCCGAGCACATCGGCCCCAGCCCTCTGAACGCCTGGACCCATGGCGACCTCATCACCGTGCATGATCTCGCTCTCACCCATACCGAACACAGCTCTATGTATCAGCGCAACGAAGAGATATGGAAGAATTATCCCGAGATGCAGAAGGCGGATTACACCCGCGAAGATGGGATCATCGGCTACGCCTGGATTGCCCGTTACACCCTCAACTTTCTGAACGCCTACCTGAAGCACGACACCACGGCGATGGCGTTTCTCAAAAAGACTCCGGCTGAAAACGGCGTCCCGCAGCACTTCCTTGCGGTAAGCTTCCGGGCCGCCAAGGGTGCCCCGACATCGCTCGAAGCCTTCCGCGCACAACTCGGGCGGCAGGGCTTCGACCACGCGGCTGAGATTTATGCTGCGATGAAGAAGGAGAGTCCCGACTTCAAACTCGAGGAGGGCGCGATGAACGACTGGAGCGATCGCCTTCTGCAGGAAGACCACCTTCCGGAGGCCACCGCACTCGCCAAGCTTAACCTCCAGATCTACCCCGGCTCGAGCAATGCCTACACCGTTCTTGGTGAGATCTACGCCAAATCCGGTAACAAACAGCTTGCCCGCGACAACTACAACATGGCATTGGAGAAAGACCCAGCGAACTCCGAGGCCAGGAGTAAGCTGAAAGAGCTCGATGCTGCTACCCCCCTATCGAAGTGACAAGAACGCACATGTTTCGCTCGCCGAACTCGACGACATGCTGACGCAGCTGGGAAGTCCAGCCATCATGTACCGGAGAACTACCCAGCTTAGTCAAAGATTCCGTCAGGCCGAGTGAACTCGGCAGGAGTGATCATTTCTTTTGGCTGGCGAGTTTCTTCTGCGCTTCGAGGAAGCGGCGGACGCGGTCGAGCGAGCGGGCCTTGCCGAAGACGACGAGGCTTTCGAGCAGCGGGGGAGACATGGTGCTGCCGGTGAGGATGGCTCGCAGCAGCATGAAGTTCTCTTTGACCGACCAACCTTTTTCTTCGCCTAGTTTTTTTAGCGCTGGCTCCATGGCTTCGTGGGTCCAGTCGGTGGCTTCGAGGACGATGAGCTGCTCGACAACGAAGGCGACGGTCTCTTCGAGGGTGCGCTTTTTGGGCAGGAAGACCTCTTGCGTGGGGAGAACGTCGTCGCGGAAGAAGAAGCTGGTGAGGTCGCCGAACTGGCCGAGCGTCTCGACGCGCTGCTGGATGAGCGGGGCGATCTCGCGGAGGTAGGCGTCGGAGAGGATGGTGCTGCGCAGGGCGGCGTAGAAGGCTTCGGGACTGAGGGCGCGAATGTACTCGCTGTTGAGCCAGCGCAGTTTGGTGAGGTCGAAGACGGGGCCGCCAAGGCGGATGTTGGGAACCTCGAAGCGCTCGATCATCTCGTTGAGGGAAAAGATTTCGCTTTCTTTGGCTCCGTTGACGATCTCGATGGGGGTGGGTGAGGGCATGCCGCCGCCCATGAGGCCGAGGAAGTTGATCAGAGCTTCGGGGAGAAAGCCGGCCTGGCGATAGTAGATGAGCGAGACGGGATTTTTGCGCTTGGAGATTTTTGACTTGTCGATGTTGCGTAGGAGCGGCATGTGCCAGAAGCGCGGTAGCTGCCAGCCGAATGCGTTATAGA
>NZ_DATKQC010000452.1:0-2019 GCF_035532915.1 Edaphobacter sp. | reverse complement strand
AGGGAGATTCACAGATCAAGGCCAAGCAACGCAATACCTTAATTCATCATAGGTTACGAGCCGGTTCTCGGATTTCTCCTCGAAAACGCCGATGGAAACTCCGATCCCGCGGGACGGTCCAACTCAGCAGATTCCAGTCGCAATGGCGACTTCCCGTTCCCGATCCGGGGCGAGCACTTGTCGCCATAGGCGACTATTCGTCAAAGTGGATGGCCGGACCCTGCTCCGTTGCCGGTATCTATCCTATTGACATCGCATCAAGCAACGTAGACGGGCTTTGAACATCCACTTATGTTTGATCGTCATAGACCGAAGACATTCTGGCATACCGCCCGGCTTGGCCGTAGGAGAATGGAGAGAAGAAGCTGGATGGGCGAAGTGCCGATGGAATATGAGGTTCGACCTCTCTTCCTGCAGTTCGGCAAAGAGTTGTACGCGCTTCCCGCGGAATGGAAAGGGTATTGGATTTCCGCCCGACCTCCTTGCCAATGTGGCGGAGGTCCACTTGTGTGGCGCTGGGCCAGAAAGGAGTACGCATGCTCTCATGGGTGGCGATGGAACGAATCTACGAACGCGAGGTTCTGCCGGATGCCAGACTCCGCAAGCGGGCCGGGGTAAGGCCCTTGCGGGACCACGCCAAACACCTCACCGATGCAGAACTGCTGGCCAAGCTGCGCTCCCTTGACATCGACCAAGACTGGCTCGAGCAGAGGTGTGAGCGGGCGGTCTCGGCCGAGGAGATCGCCGGCCCGCTCATCGATCAAAGCCGGAGCCACGGCCAGGAAAGTGACTGGATCTGGATCTGTGTGGCGACTCTGTGGCGGCGCTGGTTTCCCGAACAGCCTTCCTTCGAGGAGCTGGATGACAAGATGCAGGCCGGCTACAAGCTTCTGAACAGCGGCGGCGCTGTCGACGCCTGCCGCATCTAGCTGGAAGCGTGGAGCAATGTATTGTGCTTGCTGGACAAGGCCGGCATCCAATCGATCGAGGCATTCGATGAGCGGTTCCGGGGCACGCAGTCGCTGTTCAATTGGATTCAGGATCTGGAGAGCGAGCTGTGGAATGCGGGCCTGGAGGATCGGCAGTTTCTCAGCGCCCGCGTCGCGTTATGCGAAGAGGGGCTGCGGCGCTTTCCGTCCGCTGACGACCTGATGACCGAAAACCGACGGCGCTCGCTGGCGGAGTCGTACTTCGAGCTGGGTGAGGTGGAGAAAGCGGAAGCTCTTTACCGGGAGTGGTTGGCCGCCGATCCGTGCTGGGGATGGGGTTGGATCGGGTGGTCCGACTGCTACCGGTTCACGCGCGCCGGGCAGGTGGACCTGAATCGGTGTGAGCAGATTCTGAGGGAAGGTATTGCGATCACCCGGGTGCGAGACCACGCTGACATCGCCGATCGCCTCGCTGATCTGTGCGAAGAACAGGGACGTGATCAGGAGGCGAAGGAGTTTCGGCGGCAGTCCGAGCGCGGCACCCCCGTGGGAATTTCGCGGACCGTCAGTTCGGCCGGCAAGGTATTGCGCCAAAAGACGCAATTCAACTTCGGTGGCGAGGGGCTGCCACTCAACGAGCTGTCGAGCGTGGCGGAAATGCGGCGTGAAACTCCGACAATGCCTATCGTCAGGCAAAAGGTCGGGCGAAACGAGCCATGCCCCTGCGGCAGCGGCAAGAAGTTCAAGAAATGCTGTGGTGCTTGATGGCCGGCTACAGACTGGCGCCGGATTATTGTCAGAATTGCAACTCGCGATACGGCAACGGTCTGAACGGCCCCAGGCGGACGAAGATTGAAGAAATCGTTCGGTTCCTGTTCACCATCGAAGCCTTGGAAAGGCACGGGAATGAAATCGCCCTACACATCTCGACAAGGCCAGTTTTTGGCTTTCATTCACCAATACACCACTTTGCATGGACACGCGCCGGCGGAAGCGGAGATGGCGCAATTTTTCCATGTCACGCCGCCGAGCGTGCATCAAATGATTCTGACACTGGAACGGTGCGGGATGATCACTCGCACGCCGGGCG
>NZ_DATKQC010000451.1:0-10054 GCF_035532915.1 Edaphobacter sp. | reverse complement strand
CTTGCCCAGCAGCAAGCCAAGGGTCAGCACAAACGTGATGCTGATGGCGGTGTAGAGGAATCCAGAGCGACCCGCATGGACCACCTCTTTCAGGTTCATGCCAAAGCCAAGGCAGACGACCGCCGCCTGCAGCAGGAACTTTGAGAGCTGCCTGCTTTCGACGTGGAAGTGATGGACCGTTGTCAGGCCAAATGCCAACCCTGCCGCCAGCGCAAACGGAGGGCCGATCAATCCGCTCGCCGAAACGATGATGCCGATATAGAAGAGGTTGCGTACCATGTCTTCCAGCATGGCTTCGTGCAGGGAGCACGTCGAGACGTACTTTTGAATGGGCGATAACTATTTCTTATCAACCCGATTATCCAACAGGCAAGCCGCCTGCTCCCATCGCGAACCGCTGAAATGCAGCCGCAGCGCCGGTGGCCTCTGTACCGGCGAGACGGATGAAGCTGAAGTCCCGCACAATCTCCAGCCCTTTCACCGGCACTATCCGCACCGTTCCCAGCCGCATCGCCTTGCCGACGGCGCAGCGCGAGACGAACCCTACGCCAAGCTCCGCCTCCACACCCGAGATGATGGCTTCGGTCGAATCCAGTTCCATCGCGACATGCAGCGATCGCAGCGGAATCCCTGCCTTCTTCAAGGCTCGTTCGACCACGCGCCGCGACCCCGACCCGCGCTCGCGCAGCAGCATCGGCACCTTCGCCAACTCTGCTGGAGCTACCTTTCCCGCCCGCGCCCACGCGTGGCCCGGTGAGACGATCAGCACCATCTCGTCCTCGACCATCCGCTCCGTCTTTACATCGCGCCGCATCGCAGGCCCCTCGATGAGGCCTAGCGCCACCCGCTCTTCGGCCACCGCCTCGGCAATCCGCTCGGTGTTGCCGCTCATCACCGAGAGATGGACGTTCGGATACTGCCGCAGAAATGCTCCCAGAATTCTCGGCAACACGTACTGGGCTATCGTCGTGGAAGCACCCAGCCTCAACTCTCCGACCACATCGTTATTCAACGCTGCGAGCGCACGCTGCGCCTCGGCCATCGTCTCCGCGGCAGTAGTCGCGTATTCGAGCAGCACACGCCCAGCCTCGGTGAGGGCGATTTGGCTGCCATGCCCATCGCTGTTGCCGCGGTCGAACAGGCGAGCCCCAGCCTCCTCTTCGAGCGAACGGACCTGCTGGCTGACGGCGGGCTGGCTCAGATGCAGCACCTCCGCTGCCTTGCGGAAGCTCATCTCCGCTGCGACCGCACGAAACACCCTCAGCCGAAAGTTCTCCACGCCCTCATCCCCTCACATCGCAGGCGAACCAGCCCCGCCACCCCACCAGCATAAGCCCGGCATCCATGCCCGATAGAATCAACGATAGACCTGAAAATAAAAAGCAGAGAGACTTCGCGCCCTTGGCTGCCGACAACAATTCCAATTCGATCCCGCCTGAGCCGATATCCGAGCTGACGCCCGAACTCGCTCCCGAGCCCACGCCTGAACCTGCGCTGCAGACGATACCGACTCCCAGCCAGGGACTGTTTTCGTGGCTTCGTCCCTCGGCCGCTCATTCCGCCTTCTCGGCCACACTGCTGCTGATGCTTTCGACGCTGCTCTCAGGCGTCCTCGCGCTCGTCCGCACCAAGTACATCAATCACATCTTCGGCGCAGGCCCTCAGACGGATGCGTACTACGCTGCCTTCGAGCTGCCCGACATGCTGGCCTACTTCCTCGTCGGGGGCGTGGCGTCGATTTCGTTGGTAACGATTCTCAATCGCTATAAGGCCGAAGGCGATGAAGAGGGTGGTGACCGCGCCATCTCCATCATCCTGAATGCCATGATCATCGTCCTCGGCGCGGCCATTGTGCTCGCGGAGATCTTTGCTCCCTACTACGTCCACTGGAAGTTCCACGGCTTCACCCCAGCAGACGCGGCGCTTGCTACCTCGCTCACCCGCCTGCTGCTTCCGGCGCAGCTCTTCTTCTTCATCGGCGGAGTCATCGGCTCGAAGCTTCTCGTTCGCAAGATCTTTATCTATCAGGCCATCACTCCGCTCATCTACAACCTCGGCATCATCCTCGGAGCCGTCTTCCTCTCCCAGCGATTCGGGATCTACTCGCTGGTCATCGGCGTTCTCGCTGGCGTCATTCTTGGCCCCGCCGCTCTCAACGCCTTCGGAGCGGCCCGCGAAGGACTTCGCTACCATCCCATCTTCAATATCCGTCATCCGGCCTTCGTCGAGTGGCTGCGTCTTTCTCTCCCCTTGATGATCGGGGTCTCGCTCGTCACTGCGGATAAATGGATCCTCAGCTTCTTCGCTTCGTATGATCCCGGCGGCATCTCGCACCTCACGGTCGCCAAGACGCTCTTCAACGCGCCGATGGGCATCCTTGGGCAGGCCGCAGGAGCAGCCTCGCTGCCTTTCTTCTCCTCGCTCTTCAGCCAGGACCGCCTCGGCGACTTCGCCGCTGCCGTCAACCGCGCCGTCTCGCGCGTCTTCGCGGCCTCGCTCATCGCTGCTGCCTGGATGATCGCCCTCGCGCCACCCATCGTCGATCTCTTCCGTGGGGGCTCCTTCAATCGCACCGACGCGGCCGACACCGCGCAGTACTTTGCTATTTTCGCCATCTCGCTCGCACTTTGGACTGCGCAAGGCATCTACGCCCGCGCCTTTTACGCGGCTCGCAACACGCTCACGCCAGCAGTAGCGGGAAGCATCATCACCCTGCTCTCCATCCCTGTCTATCGGTTCTTCTTTCACAGCATCGGCATGGCTGGACTGGCGGTAGCGTCGGACGCGGGCATCCTCACCCACACGCTCACGCTGGCCATCCTTCTTCACCGCCGCAAGCTGGTCTCAATCACCGGGCTCGAAGGCGGGGAGCTGGCACGCGCTCTGCTTGCAGCCTGCATCAGCTTCGGCGGGACCTATGCCTGCGTTCGTCTTCTGCCCCTTGGCCACGGGCACCCCGGAGACCTGGCCATGATCGCCATCGGCTCCTGCGTATGGGCGATGCTTTGCTGGGCAATGCTTCGAATTACCGGCTCCACGTTGCCGAGCCAGCTTCGCCTGCGTCGTGCCTGATTTTTCGCTCTACCTTCACCCGCGGTTATAGTAGCCATCATGCACCTTCGTGCCGCAGTCGCGCTCCTCTTTCTCCCCGCTGCACTGGTCTGCGCCCAGAAAGCGCCCGGCAACGCACCTGTTAACGCGCCCATTCCCGCAGCACCGGTCACGACCATCAGCGCGCAGTCCACACTGGTGCTTGTGCCTACGCTGGTGAAGACTAAAAAAGGCGACCTCGTCTTCACGCTGACCGCCAACGACTTCACCATCACCGACAACAACGTCGACCAGAAGGTGCATCTCGAAGAGGACACCGGCGACCAGCCGCTGGCGCTGGTCGTGGCTATCGAAACCGGCGGCGGCGGAGCCAGCCAGTTCGACAAGTACCACAACCTCGCCACCATGATCGAGTCGATCGTGGGCCAGGTGCCTCGCCGCATCGCGGTCGTCACCTTCGACAGCGAGCCTGAGATTCTGCAGGACTTCACTCCTAACCTGGCGCTGATGGAAGACGCCATTCAGAACCTGCCTCCCGGCGACAGCGGAGCCGCCATCCTCGATGCGGTCGACTACTCCGTCGATCTGCTGCGCAAGCAGCCTCCGCAATACCGGCGCGCCATCCTGCTTATCGGCGAGACAGTCGATCACGGCAGCAAGGTCAGGATCGAGGACGCTCTCCGCGCCGTCAGCGACACCAACACCGCCATCTATAGCCTTGCCTTCTCCTCCTCGCGCAGCGGCATCAGCCACGAGGCCTCCAAACTCAACGACCCAAATCCTGGCCCCGAGCACGGCTGCTTCTCGCACGATCCCAATACCGATCCCACGGTGAGAGACGATGGCACGAAAGGCAAGCCGGAGGAGTCCAAAGGCACGCAGTACTACGACTGCCTCGCCGAACTTCTGCCGCCGCTGCGTCTCGCCAAGATGGCCGCGATCCTCGGCATGAACGGCCTGCACAAGAATGCGCCTGAGACGGTGGCCAAGTTGACCGGCGGGGAGTACTTCCACTTCAACAGCCAGCGAGACCTCGAACGCGGCCTCGCGACCATCTCCAATCACGTTCCCAATCGCTATGTCCTGAGCTTCCAGCCGCAGATGCCGCAGCCCGGGCTTCACGCCATCACGGTCACGCTGAAGGACCACCCCGACCTCGTCGTCACGGCGCGAAGCAGCTACTGGGCAGGCGATGCGGCAACAGCACAACCTCAGCCCTAGTCGTCCGCCACGGAGATTCCCATCATTCTCACAATGGCCAACGCGCTGGACTGGCGAGCCACTCCCGGCTTGAGACGATAGTCGAACTTCAGCGGACTATCCGCGCAACTGCTCTCCATGCAGACAAGCACCCCACCAGCCGTATCGTCAGCGATCTCGGCTAATGCGAGATCATGAATGGACAAGGCACCTACCGCACCTCCTGTAAGCAACGCTTTTACCACAGCCTCAGCGGCGATTCTGCGGTCCTCCGAGTTCGTTCCGCTTAAAATCTCGTCGATCAGAAAAAGAACAGGCCTGCCAGTCTCCGTGCAGGCGATCATGTTTTTAATCCGCTCGACCTCCGCCATGAACTTCGATCTGCCGTCGGCCAGTGAATCGGTGATCGCCAGCGAAGCACAAACGGTAAAGCACGAAAGACGAGCGCTCGATGCGCGGACAGGACCTCCCGCCAGAGCAACTACGGTGTTCAAGCCTATAGCTCGCAAAAAAGTGCTTTTCCCAGCCATGTTGGAGCCGCTCACCAGGTACAAGCGAGATCGATGATTGAGGAGCACGTCATTTCCCACGCAGACGTCTACGGGAAGCAGAGGATGCCCAAGTTGCTTCGCTTCAAATGTCGAAGCGCCTTCAGCAAGCTCGGGAAAGACGCAGCCGGGCTGTTCATAGGCATACCCCGCGAGCGCATTCAGAGCTTCAAACTCCGCCCAGGCATCGAGCCAGCCGATGAAGTCCTCTTGATATTGCGATCTCCATCGGTCCACAGCAAGCGCCAGTTGCGTTCCCGCGGCCAACAGCATGGAGAGATAAAGAAACTGCGGTTTCTCGCGCTGATCGAAGGCAAGGATCAGCCGTTCGACCTTGCGTATCTGGAAAGAAGCGTCGCGGGCGCTGACCCTCCGCACCAGTGCGCTCAACTTCGGCGAGTTAAAACGTTGACGCTGCATCAGAGCAACTCCATGACGCAACAAAGGAAGCGCATCGGCGAGCAGGCGAAGTTTTGCGATCTGCGGACGAGTCTTCCTCAGCAATGCACCGGCGACTCCCAACTGGATTGCGACGAGCAGTGCAAGCAGCGGAATCCACTGACTCCACAAAAATATCCTGGCAAAAATGCCGAGACCGAGCAGCAAAGTGGCAGAGCTGGAGATCAATACGAGGATTGAAACCGCCCGAGGAACAGCAAGCCTGGGCAGGTTAAGCCAATCCTTAAAAGACTCCCCACTGCAATCCTGCAAACGATACTTGCCGAGCCTGAATATCTCTTCGCGCAGCGCCGTCTCGTCTCGCAGTTCTTTCACTGCTTCCTGTCGTAGCGTGGCTTCTTCCTGTCCCACTGAGTCAAGCAGATAAGAGGCCAGACGCTCTGCTCCGACCTGAGACCGCGTCGTGCACAGAAGCTCGAACAGCGAGCCTTTGCCCAGAACGTTCAAGTCCGACTGGTACAAGTGCCCCTCTCTGGCAAAGTCCAGTCCGTCAACGCCATTGCCCTGCCAGTCATCGGTCAAACGGGCGATGCCTCGCTCGAAGTAATCGCGCTGCTGCGCCAGCCTCTTCCATTGTTCGCCCGTGCGGTCATACTGCAGATAGAAATACAACCCGCCGAGCGCGGCGACGATGGAGAACGCTATAGGAAATGCTGCATGCGACAGTGCCAGAATTATCAGGAACGCCGATAATCCGAAGCTGCCGACTAATGCGGCCAGCGAAAGCAGCCGCTTCGATTGCACAGACTTCAATTGACTCTGAGATTCGTTCCGCTGATCGGTATAGGCAGTCAGAGGGGAAACTAACTGAGCTGAAATTGAACTAGAACCGTCTTGCGGCACATCGATTAGGCACGAAACACTCACAGGAATACCTTCTCCTTCTCCGGATTCATCGTCCGAAAGTTGTGATGGAAGCGATGAAGGCGCACCTGTCCTGAGACGGTGTGCGCTTCGATTGCAGGAGAGGACTACTGGAAGAGGATTGGCGGCGGCCGCTGGTAACGGCTCGGAAGAGCCAGCTCGTTCAAGGATGCCGCGACCGGTAGAAGATGCCGGATCAGTTTAAGCGGAGGAAGGAACGCACAGACAAGTCCAGCAAATCTGGCGAGCCCGAAGGCGATCATCCGCCACAACGCCGACGAACGATTAATAATGAAGAAAATGAGCCCGGTCAGTATAAGGAACGCGATCAGCTTGCCTAATTCGCCCATCACCAGGCCGCCAAACTGATTCGTGACGCAGAGGACCAGAAACGAGAACGCCAGCGTATGAATCACCTGTCGATAGCGATGTGTTCGCATAGCCTGCCTCTTTGCTTCAGTCCGAAAACCGGATGTGCAGATGATACCAGCCGGGGCAATCAGTAGATTTCGTCTCGCCGTTGACGATTGCGGAATCGCCGCGATGATATGCTCGTGGGGGAAATCGAGCATCTATTTTGCTGGTTAACTTCGTATCATGCAACAGCTTGCAACTGTTTCACCCGGCCTCCTGCGACTTCAGGCATTTTAAGTGCGACAGCTCCATTGATGCTTCCGGTTTTGAGGAAAGCGAAAGAATGCGTCCCCTATCTGCTATCCCTGAGCGATTCCCAATGCGAACCTGTCAAAGTTCCGTCTCGAAGACTGCCGTCCTTTCCCTGCTTTTGCTCGCTCTTCCGATTCTTACCTCAGCTTCCGCCATGGCAGCAGAATCTTCGCCTGTCACCACGATCACCATCGTCCGCAAGCCGGGCCACAAGGACGGCGTCGCCCAGATGACCGTGAGCGGCAGCAAAGGCAAGCCGCGCAGCATCACCAAGCACGCCATGCAGGCGTGGCCGGTTCGAGACGGCCAGGGCGCGCTCATTCTTATCGTCGCAAAGCGGCAATACCTGCTGCGTTACTACGATCTCGACTCCGGACGCCGCCGTACTCTCGGCACGGTTCCCTTCGACCATGCGTCGCTTCAGGAGGCAAAGCTCTCTCATCGAGGCTGGGCCTTCGCGCTCACGGGCACAGACCCCGCCACTGCCCGGCCGCTCACGCTGGTTGGCAGCACCGACGCTATGACCGGCGTTCTCCCGGGCGAATCCTCGCCGACCTTCACCGGCGACTCGCTTACCTGTACCACTGTGGAGGGCAAGCAGAGCTTCAAGGTCGCGAGCCTGCTTGGTACCGGCCTCGATGACATCTATACTCCGCCGCAGACATCGGCCGCGTCGCCCATGTACCTGCAGGTCTTTCCCAACGGCACCGCCATGACCGTCGGCCACGACGGCACCATCCACAAAGGCCGCTGGCACACCGACGGGGCCACACTGCACGTTGCCACCGGCACGACTGATCTTGCCATCCCGCAGTCCTCACTCGAAAAGATCACCGGAGTCCCCGCCGGGACGAGGCTCTCCGTGCGGCTGTTGCAGCCCCTCTCATCGCGCAAAGAGAAAGAGGGCATGATTGTCCACGCGGTCTCCATCGAGCCGCTCGTGGTCGACGGCAGCATCTTCCTTCCCGAAGACTCCGCGATCGACGGCACCGTCACCCACGCCAACGGCGTTGGCTGGGGATTCAAACACGAGACCGCCGCCCTCACCATCGTCTGGAACCACGCCACTACTCCCGACGGCCACACGCTTGCTTTCGATGCGCGCACCTTCGAGGTAGAGAACTCGCGCGAGAAGGTGACTGCCGATGGCAAGGTGCAGGGCATCCGCTCCACCGGGACCGCGGGCAACTCCGCCGAGAACGGCGTACTCTCCTTCGCGGGCATCGACCCCATCGCCTACATCTTCGCCTCGGCGGCGGGCAGCGCTGTGCTTGGCTTCGCGGAGCCGGAGATACTCTACAACGGCGGCACCGAGCTCATTCTCGAATATGTAAAGCCGGTCATCACCACACGGACCTATCCCTTCTCCGTGCTGCCCTCGGCCAACAATGCCGCTCAGCGCGAACATCTTCAGACGCTCGTCAAGACTCTTCCCTTCCGTACCCGCACCAAGGCGGGCAACAAGGTCTCCGACCTCACCAACCTCGTCTTCATCGGTTCGCCCGAGGCGCTGCACCGCGCCTTCGCGGCAGCGGGCTGGCTGCCCTCCGATGAGCTGACCGCCGGCTCGACCTTCCGCACGCTCAAGACGATCAGCGGCAACCAGACCTATACCCAGGCGCCGATGTCCGTCCTTCTGCTCGACGAGCGCGCGCCAATCTACACCCTCAGCAAAACCACCAACACCTTCGCCGCGCGGCATCATCTGCGCGTTTTTCCCACCACGGCCGCGTGGGACGGCCAGACGGTCCTGACCGCCTCGTCCACGCAGGACACCGGCATCGCCTTCTCGCGCAGGCAGAAGACCTTCATCCACGTGATCGACGAGCACATCGACAACGAACGCTCGAAGATCGTCAACGACCTGAAGTTCACCGGCTGCGTCTCCAGCCTCGACATGGTGCCACGGCCCTGGGTGCCCACCGACGCCTCGAACTCCACCGGCGACCGCCTGTTGACCGACGGCCAGATTGCTGTGGTTCACATGAACTCCTGCGATCATCCACGCACCACGCCTGAGGTCGTGCCTCCGGCGCCCAACCGTTTCCAGCGAAGCACCCGCAACACCGCGCTCACCATCCGCAACAGCGTCTATCGCGGCAACCTCATCTACCAGGGAATCTCAGGCGGCTTCAAGGTGCGCAACTACCTCCGCAGCACCAGCGAGCTGCCCGAGGACTACGGTGCATGGCGCAAGACTGACGCCTCGGGCACGCAGTATCAGGAGGCCGGAACCGGGCCGCACCTGCTCGAGCGCACCTTCCGCCCGCATGACCGTCTGGCCACGCCGGACGTTCCTTACCAGCCCGCCGTCAGCCACAAATGGGACCCGCCGCGCTACGAATTCGCTCTTGAAGGCGGCTATCTGCATCTTCGAGAGAGCTATCTCAGCCTGGTCGGGATCGTTCTCACATCGAGCGTGCCCAGCGATCCGCTTTATGAAATCGACCTCTTCGACGAGGTTGGTGACGGTTGGACCGCCGGAGGCACCATCACCGTCAATAGCTGGCGCTACTTCTCCAATGAGTTCTCCTACTTTCGCCAGCAGGGCAAATACAAGCTGGGCGCCGAGGTCTATCAGGACAACTCCGACCAGCCTGTTGTCGATGAAAGTGTCAATATCGATTCGCAGCAGGTCGGCCTGACCACCCGGCAGTTTGAGTACAACCTGCTCGCCCATCTTCGCCCGCCCACCTCGCGCTGGCGACCCTATATTGCCGTAGGGCCGACCTTTCAACTGATCGCTCTCTCCGACTCTCCGCTCAAAAAGCCCGCCGGCCCATTCAAGCTCGGCCTCGGCAACCTCGGCCTGCTCAAGGCCGCCTTCGACTTCGGCGGAACGCCACCTCTCGAGGGCGGGGGCACCTTTCAATTCGGGCTGCAATACGGTGCGGGCATCAAGTACCGCATCTCTCCCCGCGTGATGTTGCGCGCCGACTACCGCGAGACGTGGAGCAGGAATCCGGACATTATCCGTAACAGCTACAAAGACTTCGATATCGAGCTGGACAACGCCAACTACACCTCGGATATCTACGTCCTCAAACCCAATCAAAGGTTCTTCCAGGACCGCTTCACGCTTGGCGTCGCCTTCACCTTCTAAGGCAGCCCGTCTAAAGGAAAGACGCTAGGTGTTTAGTCCCGGCATTTGATGGATTGGATTGAGGTTAAATCTGTCTGGGGTTTGAGTCCAGAGTTTGCAGAGGTATTCGTAGGGCGTGAGTCCTTTGAGGGTCTTGAGTCTTCGGGCGAAGTTGTAGGCTTGG
>NZ_DATKQC010000450.1:0-3299 GCF_035532915.1 Edaphobacter sp. | reverse complement strand
TGCGTCAAAGACATCCGGACTCGCGACCTCTTGTGGAATGCAAGTTCCCAGCTTTACGGCTGGGCCTGCCGCGAAATCAAAAAGCGCGGCTACGAGCGTGCGATCACTTACACCAGGGAATCCGAATCTGGCGTAAGCCTGCGAGCTGCCAGCTTTCGTCCTGTTCACCGCTCGAAAGGTGGAACGTGGAATCGGCCTTCGCGCCGACGAGTCTCCCGTGGGCCCAACCCACCCAAGATTCGGTGGGAACGCGTTCTCTCGCCCAGGGCAGTAGCCTTGCCCGAACTGAATCTTCAACACACTTTGCCGCTGGCGTCCTAACCAGGCCGACTACGGCCGGAGGAGATCACCGATGGATAGTTTCGAAGCATATTGGGCGGGATTGAGCCCCTCAGACTTTGCCCAGGAGACTCCGTCTCAGCCGGAACATCTGGAACAAACGGCCCAGGAATTGGTCGCAGAAGCCACGCGCCTGCAGCACCCGACCGAAGGCGAGTTTGCTGTGCGCATCTGGGAGTGGTCGAACAACAACGCCGTCCCTTGCTCGGTCGCGGCACGCACAATGCGCCTGGCCCGGTACCAGCCGTTTTGCGGCTATCCGCTCACGAGGCTCACCAAGCAGTAATCGCCGGAGGCAATTGAAAAGTCATGCCGACCAACAATGGATTGTTTCTTGCTCAGGAATTCACCGCCACCAAATTCCGTACAGCAGATGAAAAAGCAAAGTTTGCCAACCACTTCTTTCGCTTCGTCAGCAGCAGCTTCGCGGAGACCCTTTTCACTCAGGCGTTCTATGAACGTCTCTCCAACACGTTTGGCCACATAGCGCACAATTCCAAGGCTGGTTTCTACGACGAGTTCTTTCGCAACGCCAAAGACCAGTTGCGCTTTCTCGATCAGGTCGTGAAGTGGCCTTGCTATGGCGATCCGGCGTGGACGTTTTCGGACGTGGAACGCGCCATCCAGGACGAAGTCGCCCGGCAGCATCTTGTCGAAAGGCAAGAGCTTTGTGTTGACGAGGAAATGCGACAAGTGGACATGACCATATCGCATCATGCGCGACCGAAACGAGGCGCTCAGGCTACCAGGTTGCCACTCGCCGCGCCGGCTCCCGCTGCAACACGCCCCAGCGTTCAGTCTGAACTTTGGTGACAGATTTCCTCGGACAACAATTAACTTCACTCCCTGCGGGTCAGAGACAGAACAGAATGTCTGTCTCGGCCCGCCGTTCGCTAATACTGGCACAGTCACATGAGAAGGAAATACACATGGCACTACCACAAGGCTTTTACGTGGGCCCGAAGGCATGGGATACGGCACCCAGCAAACGGTATGTTGAAAATCCACCGGATGACTGGGAAGATTGCGACCAATGTGGCTGCATACACCCGCCAAATTTCACCGGAGATTGCCGCGATGATATCAACCGCTGGCCGGCTAAGGAGTGCATTGCTGCCTTAACCTGCGTCCCATAGTCGAAACGCGCACGCTTTACCCACAACCAAAACCAAGGACGGAATCAATATGTCAATGTCTCTGCGTCCCGTCATGGAGCAGTGGAACACGCACACAAGCTGTTTCATCGAGCATGACCAAATCATTGCTTTATTTCAGGAATTGTCGGCCCGCGTCGATACTCTGTGCTCCGAAGTCGATTACGGCGAAAGGACTGTTATCTGGCTTCAGGATGGCCAAAAGCTGCTGGACTTCATCGCGCACGATCCGACTTTCAATGCCGCAAGTCTGCAGCAGAGCTTGGAAGACGCGGGTGTAGAAGTGAACGGGCTCGATCTCGCCGCTCTCGTCAACAACATGCGCAACATGGCAGCGACCTGGCGCAGTTCTATCGGCAGCGCAGGAGACCTCCGCTTCTACGTTGATGCGATATCACTCTAAGCCGACAAAGAGAAAAAGGGACACAATGCACATCGTCACGCCGTATGCAAAGATCGTGAACTTCATGGGCCTTCCCCCGGATAAACGGGGCGAGGCTTTTGAGACCTGGAGGCCGTTCGGCATTCAGGCAGTCCGTTTCATCGAAGAGACCGGCCGCAAATGCTACCGCTCCGAGGGCACAGGAACGGACGAGTCATACACGCAATTCCTGTCCCAACACGCGCTGGCATCACGTCACACGTCCATGCTGCGATTCTCACAGGTGGTTGTGGACTTCATGATCGACCGCGGTGTCGCGCAGGAGGTCACTCGCCATGGCGCCACCATGGACTACCAGCACGAGAGCCAACGGTATTGCAACTACAGCAAAGGGAAGTTCGGATCAAGCGTAGGATTTATCAAGCCGCGCGGCCTCACGGCATCGCAGGACGTTACCTGGTCCTCTGGCATGCTGTCAGCCGAAGCCCATTACTTCGACTTGCTCACAGACGGTTGCAAGCCACAAATCGCCGCCGACGTCCTTCCGCGCGCCACTGCATCCTTGCTGTCCGTCGTTGCCAATCTACAAGGCTGGCGGCATTTCCTGCTCACCCGCTCCACCAAGCAGTGCCATCCGAAGTTGCTCAACACCACTGTCGACGACTTACTGCTGGACGAGAACGGCAATGTCATCCCCGGCGATGCTTTTGCAGACCAAACGGCCCATCTACAACCGAGCCTTCTGACACAGTTCAAGGCAGTCTTTCCTTTGATCTTCGATGACATAGAGCCTTACGGCGATTTCGTCGAAAACATGAAGAAAGCGCGGTAGCCCGCACGGTAATCATGATCCCCTCGGACAAGCCTGCCTGGGGGGATCGGCGAAGCACGTCTTCCAAAAACCCCGAAACGAGAGTGTTTCCATGGCCAATAATAATTTGCAATCTGGCTCGCCAGAAAGAATGAGCCTCTATTTTCGCGACAACGGTTCCGATAAGGTCTATCACGCCCAGATCGAAGAACAGGCCGGTCAATACGTTGTCAATTTCCAGTACGGGCGCCGTGGCGCCACGCTTCAAACTGGAACGAAAACCGCATCTCCAGTCGATCACGCGAAGGCCCAGAACATCTTCGAGAAGCTGGTCCAGGAAAAGAAGATCAAAGGCTATACCGAAGGCGAAGAAGGTACCCCGTTTGCCGGTACGGAAATGATTGGCAGAGTCAGCGGTCTGGTCCCGCAGCTGCTCAATCCCGTCGACGAGGACCGCTTGCAAGACCTCTTAGACGATCCCTCCTACATGATGCAGGAGAAGAAAGACGGCGTTCGCCTAATGGTCCGCGCTTTCCATGGCGAGGTCATCGGTTCAAACCGCAAAGGGCTGATCGTTCCACTTTCGGCGGCGATCGAAGCCGGCGTAAAGGAA
>NZ_DATKQC010000449.1:0-3875 GCF_035532915.1 Edaphobacter sp. | reverse complement strand
GTCGGTTTTTATGTGTATTTCGTCTATACACATAATTAGTGTAAGGCATTTATGCAAACTATACATACAAAAGTTGCATGCAATTTAATGCGAAGTGGCATTTATTTACATACTCATCACAGGGGTGCATTTTATGGTTCTGCTGCCTGACAAAATAATAATAGCCCCTTCAGAGGCTAATTTTGGGTTAGTCAAATATATTGTTGCCTTGGCAAACCATTGAAATAAATAGACTTATGCCAAAGGTACCCCCCGGGGGGGTACCCCTCAAAAGGTGCTAGATCTCAGGGTAGAAATCGAAGAAAGCATCAATGCTCATGCGTAGCTGAGCTTCAATCTGTTCCCGGCTTCCTTCCAGAACATGCATGGTCACATGCGCTTCGTTGCCATTGTTCAGCGTGACGGGGGCGTCGCCCACTGCCGCAATCTCATCTGCGGGCAGCAGCCTCATTCCGTAGACCAACGTAAGATTTGCCATAGCCTCAATTGTGTCACTAAATGCACGTTGAATCCTTTTCCCCAATCGCGCATTTACACTAAGAGAGTTCATATGCCAGAAAACAATACTCGCGACACCGTCATCCTCGGGTCCGGCTGCTCCGGACTGACCGCCGCCATCTACGCTGCCCGCTCAAACCTCAAGCCCCTGGTCCTCGAAGGTCACGAGCCCGGCGGCCAGTTGTCCATCACCACGTTGGTCGAAAACTTTCCCGGCTGGCCCGACGGTATCCAGGGTCCTGAGCTGATCGAGAACATGAAGAAACAGGCGGTCCGCTTCGGCGCCGAGCTGCGCATGGCCCATCTCGCCTCGATCGATCTCAGCAAGCACCCCTTCGAGCTGAACCTCGGCAACGAGATCATCCACACCCGGACGCTCATCATCGCCTCCGGCGCAAGCGCCCGCTGGCTAAACCTGCCGTCCGAACAGGCCCTCATCGGCCACGGCGTCAGCTCCTGCGCCACCTGCGACGGCTTCTTCTTCTCCGGCAAGGAGATCGCCGTCATCGGCGGTGGCGATTCGGCCATGGAAGAGGCGCTCTTCCTCACCCGCTTCGCCTCCAAGGTCACGCTGATCAATCGCAGCGAGAACTTCCGCGCCTCGAAGATCATGCTGGATCGCGCCATTGGCCACCCCAGCATCAAGTTCCTCTCCAGCACCACGGTCGAAGAGGTACTCGGCGTCGAAGAGAAGGACGTAAAAGGGCTACGCCTCAAGAACCTCATCTCCGGCGAAGAGTCCGTCCTTCCCGTCTCCGCGATGTTCCTCGGAATCGGCCACATCCCTAACGCCTCGGCGTTCAAGGGAATGCTCGATCTCGACGAAGACGGCTACATCCTGACCCAGAACAACGTCTTCCCCACGTTGAACGGCGAGATCATCCCCGGCGTCTTCGCCTGCGGCGACATTCAGGACCGTCGCTACCGCCAGGCCATCACAGCAGCCGGATCAGGCTGCATGGCCGCGCTCGAGGTAGAAAAGTACCTGGAAGAGCGCGGCAGATAAGACAGAGTCATGTCAATCGCCGATAATCTCGCTCGCCTGCACGAACAGATTGCTCAGGCCTGCCGCCAGAGCAATCGCCATGAGAGCGAGGTAGCTCTCATGGCCGTCAGCAAGGTTCATCCAGTCGAAGTCATTCTGGATGCCTATGCGGCGGGTCAACGCCTCTTTGGCGAAAACCGCGTGCAGGAGTTTCAAGAGAAGTCGCAGCATCTCGACACACTGACGGACGCCAGCTTTCATCTGATCGGTCCGCTGCAATCGAATAAGACAAACAAAGCAGCCGAGTTATTTGACGCGATCGACGCTGTAGATTCGTTGAAGATTGCGCAACGGTTGAACACCGCCGCAGACGCATTGGGTAAAAAATTGCCGGTGCTGATCGAGGTAAAGCTGAGCCACGAGGAATCGAAGCACGGTCTCGCTCCAGAGGAACTTCCCGAACTGCTGACTGCGATAGAAGGCCTCGAATCAATCGAAGCCGTCGGCCTGATGACTGTTCCGCCATGGTCGCTCGATGCTGAGACGGCACGCCCCTACTTCAAAGTGCTGCGTCAGCTCCGGGATGAATCGCAGAAGGCTCACCCCGCACTGACACAGCTCTCGATGGGCATGTCGAACGATTTTGTCGTCGCAATTCAGGAAGGCAGCACCTGCGTCCGCGTCGGCACGGCGCTCTTCGGCAAGCGGGAGTATCCGGCATGATCGAAGAAGTTTTTAATCTAGCTCACGATGTCGCCGATGGATGCACACTGCCGGTGCGCGTACGTCCGGGAGCAAAGAAAAACGACATTGGCGGCATCCATGCTGGCGCAGTAAAGATCTCGTTGACGACGCCGCCCGTCGATGGACGTGCCAACGAGGCGCTTATCGAGTTCGTCGCGGGACTGCTGCGGATCCAACGGGCGCGCATTGCCATTCTTTCCGGCGCGACCAGCCGCATGAAGGTGCTTCGCATTACAGGAAAAAGCGCGGCCGAGGTTCAGTCCGCGCTCTTTCCCGTTGAGCTTTGCTGATTAGGGAGCTTTGTTAATTATTTGAAGGTCGCCTTAGCTGTGGGAGCGACGGTGATTCCCTCCCCTTCAGCCGCTGTTACTTTGACATTGCTTCCGGTAACGTCTGCGTAGGCAATCGCCATCCCTTTTTTGGCCTGAATATCGACGTTCTTCATGACGAGGTCCTTTACCGGAGCCTCAGGCAAGCCGATGATGACGCCTGCCCACGCGCTGTTGATCGACTTCACGTTCTCGATGGTGATGTTGTGGAAGTGCGGTGTCAGCCGCTGCACCGGCTCTGCGGCGACCTCGCCCTGAGGAAGCGCTTTCGGATAGTACTCGCTGATGAGGATCGAGGTCTTCACGTTCTCCATCGTGATGTCTTTGAAGGAGATGTTGCTGACGTCGTTGCCGCGGTCGCGGTTCGCCTTGATGCGGATTCCCTGATCGGTGCCGGTGAAGTGGATACGTTCGGCGTGAATGTTCTGTGCGCCGCCGGCGATCTCGCTGCCGATGGAGAGACCATGGCCATGCATGAACTCGCAGTCGGTGATGGTGATGTTCTTGCTCGGCGCGTCAGGGCCGGGCGAGTTGATCATGCCGCTCTTGATGGCCACGTTGTCGTCGCCTACATCGGCATAGACATGGTCAATGACAACGTTGCTGGAACTGAAGGGATCGATGGCGTCAGTGTTCGGCGAGTGCTGCGGAGCGAGAATGCGGACATTACGGATCACAACATCGTCGCTGTAGTACGGAACGATCTGCCAGTAAGGCGAGTTCTGAACCGTAATGCCTTCCATGCGAACGTGCTTGCAGTGGTCGAAGACGACGCCTCTTGGCCGCGAGTTCTCACTGCCAAGCACACCGGCGTTCTTTTGCGTCCGCGCCAGCGCCCACCAGCTTGCGCCGTTGCCGTCGATGACTCCTCCGCCTGTGATGGCGATGTTGTGAGCATTGGTCGCACCGACAAGGGACTGATAGCCAGGACCACGAAACTCGGCCTTTGCCGGATAGTCGGCATGATCGGGAGAGCCCAGCAACGTCGTCCCTTTAGCGATGTCGAGGGTGATGTTGCTTTTGAGCACAATCGGAGCAGACAGGAACGTGCCACCCGAGAGCTTCACGGTGCCTCCCCCGGCTTTCTCGCAGTCGTCGATCGCCTTCTGGATAGCCTGCGTGTCTTTCGTTGTGCCATCCGCTTTCGCGCCGTAGCTGCGGGCATCACAGACCTTGCCTGCTGCTACCGCTGGGATAACTGTACCGATCATTAAACCTGCCACTGCAACCGCCGTCCATCGAATACCGCTCGTTTTCATGACTTCCCCCATACGCACATTGTTCTCTTGGGAAATATTACCTGCAATTGGTCATACCAC
>NZ_DATKQC010000448.1:0-5181 GCF_035532915.1 Edaphobacter sp. | reverse complement strand
GGGCGCCGGGATCGGCGGCCTTCGCAACCATCCATGCCTTGACCACATTCTTTTTGGCTGTTGCCATGTCGCCGAGCAAAAATGCCGCAATCCCTTGCTCGCCCATTGCTCTGGACGCCAGCAGATATTGGTGCTGGCGCAGTGCCAGTGCTCCCACATCTGCCCATGTCTTCCTCGCCATCCCGGCGTCATAATTCACTTCAAACATCCCAAGAATGGTCAGGATGCGAAGGCGTGTTTCAGGATTCCGCGCTTCCGGGAGATCCAGATCCTTTCGAAGCAGGGCAATTTGGCTTGGGATCGAAGTGGAGGATTCGCTGTGCGCCGGCATCTGGCTGACACGCGCGTAGAGGGCCTTTGAGGGCTGATGCCTCCGAGTGAATTCCTGCTCGGCTTGCCGGTAAAGAGGTTCTGCCTCAATCCAGCTGTTGAGCCACGACATCTCATCGGCTTGCTTCAGCAGCGCCTCTGGAGCGTATGCGCGCCGGTGCAAAACTAGGCCACAGTGCGCCGCGTGAGCGGAGCTCTGCGGCGGAGTAAAAGTTTGCCACCGCCGGATCTTGTTTTCGTGAGCTATTGCGTTGCTGGCATGGTTCATGGAACACCGGAGGGATGTTCCAGGTGGAGATATACGGGCGTGTACGGCGTGCGGTTCGTGTCGAGGGCCGGAGTCAGCGAGCGGTAGCCAGGGATTTTGGTCTGTCGCGGGAGACGGTACGGAAGATGCTGCAGTACGCGGTGCCGCCGGGCTACCAGCGACAGCAGCCGATCAAGCGGCCCAAGCTGGGGCCGTGGCTGGGCGTGATCGACGCCATTCTGGAAGATGACAAGCAGAGACCGGCGAAGCAGCGGCACACCGCCAAGCGGATCTTCGAGCGGCTGAAGGAGGAGCACGGTTTCACCGGCGGCTACACGATCGTGAAGGACTACGTGCGGTCGGCGGAGCTGCACAGCCGGGAGATGTTCATTCCTCTGACGCATGCGCCGGGCGAAGCGCAGGCGGACTTCGGCGAAGCGCTGGTGGTGGTTGCCGGCGTGGAGCAGAAGGCGCACTACCTGGCGATGGATCTGCCCCATTCCGACGATTGCTTCGTAGCCGCGTTTCCGGCCGAGACGACGGAGGCATTTCTTGAAGGCCATGTGCGGGCCTTCGCGTACTTCGGCGCCGTGCCCACGCGGATTCTCTACGACAACACGAAGATCGCAGTGGCCAAGATACTTGGTGGCGAGGAGCGGCAGAAGACGCGGGCGTTCTCCGAGTTGCAGAGCTACTATCTGTTCGCAGATAAGTTCGGCCGGCCAGCCAAGGGCAACGACAAGGGTAAGGTGGAAGGGCTGGTCGGCTATGCACGGCGCAACTTCATGGTTCCGATTCCACGCGTATCGAGTTGGGAAGAGCTGAACACGCGTTTGGAGGCCGAGAGCCGGAAGCGGCGACTTCGACGGTTGCGCGGGCACACAGAGACCATCGGCGAACGGTTCGAGCGCGACCATGCGGCCATGCTGCCGCTGCCGGCGGCGCCCTATGAAGCCTGCGAGAAGATCGCGGGCCGCGTCAGTTCTCTGTCGCTGGTCCGCTACCGGTCGAACGACTACTCCGTGCCCACCGAGTTCGGGCATCGCCAGGTATGGGTGAAGGGCTACGTGCATCAGGTGGTGATCGCCTGTGGCAGCGAGGTGATCGCCCGGCACGAACGCAGCTATGAACGCGAGACGGTGGTCTTCGATCCGATGCACTACCTGGCTCTGCTGGAACAGAAGACCCGTGCACTGGATCAGGCAGCTCCGCTGGCCGGCTGGCAGTTGCCGGAGTGCTTTCGGCAACTGCGGCGATTGCTCGAAGCGCGGCTCAAGAAGCACGGCAGCCGGGAGTATGTGCAGGTGCTCCGCCTGATGGAGACCTTCGCCCTTGCGGAAGTAACTCATGCCATCGAAGATGCCTTGCTGCTGGGCACGATCAGCTTCGACGCCGTCCGCCATCTGCTGCTGTGCCGCATCGAACGACGACCGCCGCGGCTGGATATGGAGAACTATCCCCATCTGCCTATGGCGCAGGTGAGGACCACGCAGGCCGCCGACTACATGAGCTTGCTTGTGGAGGTGTACGCATGAGCGGCGCCGATGCTTCCGCGACCAACACCGCGGCTCACACAGCCGACACGCCGCAGCTTCTGCTGGAACATCATCTTAAGGAACTGCGGCTGCCCACCATCCTGCGCGAGTATGACAAGGTGGCAAGGCAGTGCGCTGTTGAGCAGGTGGACTATCAACACTACCTGTTGCGCATCACAGAACTGGAGTTGCTGGATCGCGAGCGCCGCGCAACGGAACGCCGCATACGCCAGGCAAAGTTCCCGGTCGTCAAGACCATGGAAACCTTCGACTTCCTAGCCATCCCGTCGATGAACAAGACCCTGGTACTGGAACTGGCGCGATGCGAGTTCCTCGCCCGCAGGGAGAACGTGCTGCTGCTGGGTAACAGTGGAACGGGAAAAACGCACATCGCCCTGGCTCTGGGCCTGGCCGCCTGCCAGCGCGGGCATCGTGTGCGCTTCACTACCACCGCTGCTCTGGTCAGCGAGCTGATCGAGGCTCGCGACGACAAAAAGCTGCTCCGCTTCCAGAAGCAGATCGCCAGCTACGAACTGCTCATCGTCGATGAACTGGGCTTCGTGCCTCTGTCCAAGACCGGCGCCGAGTTGCTCTTCGAGATGCTCAGCCAGCGCTACGAACGCGGTTCGACTCTGATCACCTCGAACCTGCCCTTCCTGGAATGGACAGAAGTGCTCGGATCGGAGCGGCTGACCGGCGCCTTGCTCGATCGGCTCACCCACCACGTACACATCCTGGAGATGAACGGCGACAGCTACCGCCTCAAGCAGAGCCGCCGTAAACGCGCCTCATCCTCCGAGCGCTGAACGATACCCCTCCGAGCGCGCCGCGGGGTAGAAGGGCCTCTTTCGCTACGCTCCAGAGGCCCTTCTACCCCGCATACCCAACAACCTCACACCCATCTACTGGCCTACTTTTACTCTGCCCCAGTGGCCTGGTTTTACTCCGCCCTTGACAGAAAGCCCGGAAAACGATCGTGCTGTTTTCCGCCCTTCCCACAAACCTTGGAAATCGATGAAACCGATTCCCACATTCCCACCGCCACGACGACGACGGGGATGAATCTAATCCTCAAAACCCGGCCGGTTAAGAGGTACGCATTCTGAGGGCAAAGTCAGAGTGTGCACCCACCTCTGATCTCAATCTTCAGAGTAATTCGACCTTATAGAGCGTGAGGATGTCGTTTAGGAGGGACCTATTCGCGGGCGCCATCAAAGAGCCAAGGGAGCCAACCTTGAACGAAGAGGCGAGTCGCGAATAGATCGCATACGCCACGCGGGTATGGTCGTGACGGGACGGGTAGCGGATGCCGGCGGGTTTCGAGGGGTGCGCGCGCAGCGCCGCTGACCATTGCTGCGCGATCTTGTACGAGCCGGTAAAGAGCCTCCCATCGGCCCCAATCCGCGTCAATCCGCCTGTCGAGTAGAGGTCGATGAAGCGGAGATCCTCAGTCAGCTCAAGCGTTGCGATTGCCCGGGCATCTAGATACGCCCCGGATACAGCCGGTACCCCGGTCGTCGGACCACACGACTCGATGAAACAGCACTGCGGATCTTCGCCGGCATAGAGAACCCCGAAAGCGTGACTGCGAGGACAATCGGGATCATCGAAGCGGTTCGCGCCGCTCGTGCCGAAGTAGATCGGATCTTTCTCGGCCCGGTGATGACGATAGAGGACGTCACCCACCTTCACGGTGAAAATGAGCGGCTTCTGGGAAATCAGTCCCGGATGAGGCGGCGGGTGATCGCCGGGTTGATCTGTCATGCGGCACCTTGCTCGCCGAATCCCGTGGCCGCAGCCTTGACCTCGCTCACCAGTCCCTTCTTGAGTCTCTCCAGGGGAGTTTTGTCACCCAGCCGCTCGTTTGGACTGGTGAAGAAGACCATCTGCATCCAGGGATCGAGCTCCTTTAGTTCCGCGAGAACCTCTTCGAGTCCGGTGATCGGTCTTCCGTCTTCAAACTGAAAGCTGGGATAGCTATATCCACGCCTGCCCTGTGTCAGCGCAAGCAGCTGGGTCGCTGCCCGGCGTTTGTCGACAGCTTGCCGCGAGATGCCAAGGACCTCGGCAACCTGCTCGGAGGTCAGAGCTCCGCCCGCGGTTTCGAGCATCTGCTGTTTTCGCTTGAGTCCTCGAAACTTCGCTGCGATGAAAGGATCCTCGACGATCAGCTGCGTCGTCTCCGAAGCCGAGGTCAATGCCTCTACCGCCACCAGGTAATCGGACGGCGCGGCCGTGGCATCGTCGATCAGTGTTGAAGGCAGGTCGTTTTCGAGTCGCCGGAAAGCGCGCAGAACCCGGGAATAGAATGCCGGATGCTTGGTCGTCGTAAGTTCACGCAATACGGTGGTGAAATGCCTGTGGTCCGCATCCGGATGACTCTCAATCCAAAGGCAAAATTTGTCCTTGGCAAACTCGGTTCTGACGAAGAACGACTCAAGATTCAGATGGAGGCGCCACGACTTTGCGACAATCTGAAGCAGATCCGGTTCGATTTCGTACCGGACGTCGCTTGTCGCATGGGACACAAAACAAAGGAGATTCGACGTTTTGGAAGGACGGTCGAAGCTGTAGCTAGGCTTCTTCGCGCCTGGATCCCCGAGGTGCTTTCGGATAGAAGCTTGAATCTCATCCAATGTCTTGGGATGTTCCGAGAACGTGACCATAAGGAGCCTCCAGTTGACAAGTTAATTATCGTCCACATAATGCTACTTCGTCAAATAACGCTTTGAATGTATGTGAGCGATGGAGAACCCCGTCCTCGGAAATGTGTCCGTCGATTTTGCCGGCTGGCGAACCACACTCAGGCCGCATCATCCAAGGGGTCCTCGTCTCTGTCTTGGTCCTCTTCTCCAAACTCGGCAAGAATCTCCTCTTCCTCGTCCGCATCCGACGTGGGCAAGGGAGCTGACGTTGCTGCCGGTCCAATGTCAAAAAGGCTGGCATTGCGCGCCGGCTCCTGTTTCCTGGGCTCGGCAGGCTTGGGCGCCGCATCCGCTGGCTTCTTTGTCTCCGCCCCCGCAGGCTCGGTCGGGACCGGGGCAGTTTTCGGCGCCGTCTTTGACCGGG
>NZ_DATKQC010000447.1:0-4579 GCF_035532915.1 Edaphobacter sp. | reverse complement strand
ATGGTCGGCCAGAAGATGCCCTTCTTCAATGCGGCACTCCTTCTGCTCGGCCAGTTTACGGAGCACCTCGCCCAAATGCTTGCGAAGGCTCCCGTACAGCACCTTGCGCCGGCATTTGGGGATAAAAACAACGTGGTACTTGCACTCCCACTTGGAGTGGCTTAAGCTCTCATGTTCGTCCATCCCGGTTTCTCCTTGAAGTGTGCTTGGCGGCTCACCTCTCGGAGTTTCTTGGATGGACTCCCGCAAATGTCAAACTGCTACTGCCACCCCGGCAGAGCCGGGGGAACTCCCGTTTGATTAGATCACACGCCCCTTTTTCAACGACCAAATCACTGTCATTGTTGGGAAGCGGGAGCCTTGCGCCGCCGCCGTCTACCGTGACGAACGCCGCGCGGTACACCCAAGCGTGATTGAAAAATATGTCCAAATAGTCACCGGAGGCGTGTTTGTCCGGGAACTCTCTAACCCATGCGGCATCGTACTTCTCTCGCCACTCTAGACCCCACTCCATCGAGATTGAGACATTCGGGATGTACACTGCAAAGCCGGTGTGTGCCTCGGCGTGGAGAGTAGAGGACACCCGTTCAAAACTGAACTGATGATGGAAGGTTTGCTCTCCAGTATTGACATTCCAGTCTTCGCGTGAAGATCTTGCAATCAAAGACAACATCTCGCGCAAATCCATGACCTTTCGCCTTTCTCTTTGGAACTGCAGACCTGAAAACGCGTTTATTGCAGTTCGCTGCACATACAAGGAGGACTTCTCGTGTCGTTCTATGACTGAAGGGGACGATGACGGCATTCTCAGCGGTTTGGACTTACTACCCCAAATGAGACTTCGTCGATTTACACCAAATCTCGATGCGCTCACCGAGAAATGGATCCTTCCCCTGTAGTCGGCCAGCGTCCAGCGATTTTCTCCTCCTGAATCGAGACGGGAACTCACGAGCCACTAACACAACTTGAGTTGAGGCGATCAGTGGAAATCGTGAGACCGGACATCCAAGCTCGTGACGTTGAGCGGTGCAATATGTTGCGCCTTCACATGAATGACGCCGTCCTGATTCTGCAAAGGCCCTTGCACGAGTAGGAATCTGTTTCGGGTGACGACCAGACGATCGCGTTCATAGAGATCTGGCGTGACGATCACATTAGCGATTCCAGTCTCGTCTTCAATCGAGATGAAGATGAATCCTTTGGCTGTACCCGGCCGCTGCCTCGCGATCACACAACCTGCGGTCCGGACGAACACACCGTCGCGGCCCCCTCGCAGATCCTGTGCAGACAAGATTCCTCGTAATTGTAGCTCGCGGCGTCGATAGTACATCGGGTGTTGGCCTATGGTGAGGCTTGTTCCGGCAGAATCTGCAACGAGGCGTTCCTCAGTGTTCATTTGCTGAAGCGGCAGGCTCCGACTCTCTTCGCTGAGCCAATCGCTCTGTTGCCGCAGGAGCGGGCCTTCGGGCTTTCCGGCCCATTCCACCTGCCACAGCTCATCGCGGCGATGAGCGATTCCGTCAATTTGATTGAGGGCGCCGATGCGGGCCAGCAGCGTGAGCTCCTTTCGGTTCAGCGATGGAACCCGGAGGGCGAGATCGTCAGCCGAGCGAAACGGGCCGTCCTTCTCGCGGGAAGCGGTTAGCACATCCGCAGCTTGCTTGCGCAGACCTTTGGCATAACCCAGGCCTAGCCGCAGCGTGAGCGCGCCACTCTCGTGTTCTACCGTGCATGCCCAATTCGACACCTGAACGTCGATAGGCTTCACCCGCAGGCCGTGCCGTTGAGCGTCCTTGACCAGCACCGCGGGCGAATAGAAGCCCATCGGCTGATTGTTGAGAATGGCACAGGTGAAGGCGGCCAGATATTTCACTTTGAAGTAGGCGGAAGCATACGCGATCAGGGCGAAGCTGGCCGCATGCGATTCTGGAAAACCGTACAGCGCGAATGAGCTGATATGTTGCACGATGGTATCCTGCGTCTTCGCGTCGATCCCTTTGACAGTCATGCCGGCACGGAGCTTGCCTTCGAGATTCTTCATGCGCTCCCACGAACGGCGCATGCCCACGGCTCGGCGTAGCTCTTCGGCCTCAGCTCCCGAGAAATTCGCGACCGTCATCGCGATGCGCAGGACTTGCTCCTGAAAGAGCGGCACGCCGAGCGTCCGCTTCAGGACAGGTTCGAGCGAAGGATGTGGATAGGTGACCTCTTCTTTCTTTTGCCGGCGCCGCATGTAGGGGTGCATCATTTGTCCAACAATCGGGCCAGGCCGGATAATCGCGACCTGCACGACCAGGTCGTAGAACTTCTCCGGATTGTTCCGTGGCAGCGATGCCATCTGCGCGCGGCTCTCGATCTGAAACATGCCTACGGTGTCGGCCCTTTGCAGAACACCGTAAATCTCGTTGTCTTCCGGCAACTGCGCGAGATCGACCCGGTCGCCGTAGTGCTCGGGAATCAGCTCCAGACAATCTTTGAGCACCGCCATCATCCCCAAGCCGAGCAGGTCGACCTTGATGATGCCGAGATCGGCGCAGTCCTCCTTGTCCCACTGGACAACCGTGCGGCCCGGCATCGAAGCCCGCTCCAAAGGAACCACCTGGTTCAACTGACCCTGGCAAATCACCATTCCTCCTGAGTGCTGGCCAAGGTGACGCGGCAGATCCTGGATGCGCATGCAGAGTTCGAGGTACTTTGCGATCCGCGGATGATGGATGTCGAAGCCCGCATTTTGAAATGAGTGTGCCATGGTGTCGTTCTTGCCGCGCCATTCCCAACTGCTCACGAGGCTGGAGAGACGGCCGAGAGATTCAGCGTCAAAGCCCAAGGCCTTGCCGACTTCGCGCGCAGCGGACTTGCCGCGATAGGTGATGACGTTGGCGGTCATCGCCGCGCCCAGTTCGCCGTAACGCTGATACACGTACTGAATCGCCTGCTCCCGCTTCTCTTCGGAAGGCAGGTCGAGATCAATGTCCGGCCACTCTCCACGATTCTCGTTCAGGAATCGCTCGAAAAGTAGTTCCATCCCCACAGGGTCGATTGCTGTGATTTCGAGGGCATAGCAGACGGCCGAATTGGCCGCGCTCCCGCGACCCTGGACGAGTATGCCGTTGCGCTTGCAGAATTGAACGATATCCCAGACGATCAGAAAATATCCTGCAAACCCGAGCTTGGCAATCAACGCCAGTTCATGCGCGACTTGCTTCCTGGCCCGTTCAAGCAGGTCCTGATCATTCTTCGGTCCATAGCGGCGCTGTACGCCTTCTACTGTACGTTTCCTTAAAAAACTGTCCATTGATTCGCCATCCGGCACCGGGTAGCGCGGAAACTCATATCCGAGGTCGCTCAACTCAAACCTCAGACGCGAAGAGAGTTCAACGGTGTTTCCCGTGGCTCCCGAGACATCCCCGAACAACCTGGTCATCTCGCGCGCCGAACGTAGGAAACGCAAACTGTTGAGCGCGAGAAGACGCCCTGCCTGATCGAGTTCGGCGTGGTGGCGGATCGCGGTGAAAAGATCCAATATCTCCCGGTCGTAAGCCGTTGCGTGGCGCACGCCATTGGTCGCCAGCAGTGGCAACTTCAGAGATCGGGCGATGCGGATGGCCGCCTGATTGCGCCACTCTTCTTCCCGCTCCTCATGACGTTGCAACTCTACGTAGACGTTTGCCGGACCAAAGAGGCGGACGAGTTGTTCGACCGCTTCGCGGCCTGCTTTTTCGCCGCCGCACATAAGCGCCGTGGCCAAAGGGCCTTCATCGCCGCCAGTGAGACACACCAAGCCCGAGGCGTACTGCGCGAGGTCGTCCAGGTTCGCCGCACCTTCCTGTTTGGTTGTCTCCCGCATCTTGAATTGAGTAACCAGTTGGCAGAGGTTCTGGTAGCCCTCGCGCGACTCGCAGAGCAGAGGCAATCGTGCGGGCTCAGCGAGATGCTGGTGCGGAAGCCAGGCGGGCGGAGTGAGCCGCGGGCCCAGGCTCGAAACTGAAATCTCCGCTCCGATATGCGCACGAACCTCATTTCGTTTTGCACTCGTATGGAACCGGGCGGAGCCGTATAAGCCGTTGCGATCGAGGAGCGCCATTGCCGGAATCCCTAGTGCCACCGCCCGCTCAATCAGTGCCTCGGGTTGAGAGGCGCCTTCGAGAAAACTGAATGCGCTGGCAGCGTGCAGCTCGATGTAGCGCTCAGTCATAGAGGCCCGCTATCTGCCAGCAATTGTGCATGAGGTCACGCACCATGCAGCAGCAAAGGATCTCGCCGTCTCGTGCTCGCGCAACCACGTCCCACTGCTCCAGCCCCCAGAGCGTCTGGTTCCACCAGTCGCCGCTGGTCCGCCAAGGTCCATAAGCGCGTTCCACCGTAAAGAGACACCCGCGAAAGATGAACTTTGTTGGCCGCCGATCTCGCAGAGTGACGGAAGCCGTCTCTGAGGGATGCGGCTGCCGCATCGCGGCGCGCTGGGGCGCGGTGACGACGGCGCTCGAATCGTTTGTCGGCACCGCAAAAGGTTCTATGCGAAATCCCTCCGGCCCGTGCGTGTCCAGAAGCACAGCGCGGCCCACATTCTCCTCGCATA
>NZ_DATKQC010000446.1:0-4084 GCF_035532915.1 Edaphobacter sp. | reverse complement strand
CAGCCAGTTTTCTCTCCACTGCGGCGGTGCTAATTCTCGTGGCGCTGGGCGCCTGCTGGATTCCTGCGCGGCGCGCGGTGCGTGTCGATCCCATTGTCGCTTTGAGATACGAGCGTTTCGGCCAATTTCTTCACCGACGGTGATTCACAAACGCGCTCGGAATCCAGTTCACCAATACTGGGGCCAATCTACTCTCGCGCCTGCGCTCGCAAGAGGCTGTGCCTGCGGCCGTAGGAAAAATACAGGATGAGCCCGAAGGCCGCCCAGCAAAGGAAGGCGTACCACGTGAGTGCCGGCAAACCCGCCATGAGTCCAAGGGCGATGACGGCGCCCAGAATTGGCACCACCGGCACCCAAGGCGTTCGAAATGGCCGCTCGAGATTAGGCTGCTTCCGGCGAAGGACCCAAACGCCAATGCAAACGATGACGAAAGCCGAAAGCGTGCCGATGTTCACCAGTTCCGCCAGCTGCGAGATGGGGAGGAAGGCCGCTGCGATGGCCACAGGAATGCCGACGACGATCGAGGAAATCCACGGAGTCCGGAATCGCGGATGCACCTTTCCGGCCCACCTGGGAAGCAGCCCGTCTTTCGACATGGTCCAGAAAATTCGCGACTGGCCCAGCAGCATCACCAGCATCACGCTTCCGAGTCCCGCCACGGCGCCGATATTGACCAGGATGCTGCCCCAGCGAACTCCCGTCGCTCGCACTCCTACGGCTACCGGGTCGGCCACATTGAGCGAGGTGTAAGGAACGACGCCGCTCAGCAGAGCGGCGACAATGATGTAAAGGAAAGTGCAAATCACAAGCGAACCGATGATTCCGATGGGCATATCCTTCTGCGGATTGCGCGCCTCCTGCGCCGTCGTCGATACGGCGTCGAATCCGATGTAAGCGAAAAAGATCACGCTGGCCCCGCGCAGCACGCCCGACCAGCCAAACTGGCCGAATTTGCCCGTGTTTTTCGGAAGGAACGGGTGCCAGTTGGCGGCGGCGATCTGCGGATGATGGATTACAAAAATCGCCGCCAGCACGATGAACACGAGAACGGCGGAGACCTTGGTGATTACGGCTGCCGCATTCATGTTCGCCGATTCCTTCACTCCGATCACCAGGATCGTCGTGATTACCAAAATCGCCACCAGTGCCACTAGATTGAAAATCCCGGTCGCCTGCGGCAGCGCCGACGGATTGAGTCCTGCCTTTTGAATGGCAGGCAGGACGTTGCCCAGGATTTGCCAATGGCCTTGGAAAAGAATCAGCTTCGTTCCCGGAACGGCGGTCCATTGCGGAGGTACCTGGATATTGAAATCGGCCAGCAGGCTCATGAAATATCCGCTCCATCCGGAAGCTACGGTCGCTGCCCCGAAGGAATATTCCAGCACCAGAGCCCAGCCAATGATCCATGCGAAAATTTCACCGAGCGTTGCGTAGGCGTAAGTGTAGGCCGAGCCAGCAATCGGAATCAGCGAAGCAAACTCCGCATAGCAAAGCCCCGCAAACCCGCTGCCAATTCCGCAGAGGATGAACGAGAGCACAACTGCCGGGCCGGCGTAAAGCGCCGCCGCCTGGCCGGTCAGCACGAAAATACCGGCGCCGATGATGGCTCCGACGCCGAGCGTTACCAGGTGCACGGGGCCGAGCACCCGTCGCAGCCCACCGGATTCTTCTTTGGCGCTTTCCAGCAGGTCTTCGATCCGCTTCGTTGCCGTCAACTGGCTGGCCATCCCTCATCCTCCTTGATGCTTCATGCCCGACCCTTCGCTGGCAAATTGCCGCCGTTCGGGGCCCTCTCAGCCAGGATTTTCGATTTGGACTCCAGGCTCGCGCATCCTAACTCTCCTTCGTTCCTGGCCTCAAGAACTTTATGACCACAGCAGCCCCCAGCAAGGCTTCGGGTGCCGACGGCTCGTTCTTTGCCCGCCTGAAATTACAATTTCGGGACCAGTTGCTCATGTTTCTGGATGGAGCGTTGGGCACACGTCGAGGCGAGCTCGGTGCCCTGCGCTGGTCGGATTGCAACTTCGACAGTATGAGCTTCAGCGTTCAACACTCGTACTATTGGCGCAGAGGCGGGCATCTGAAGGCGACAAAAACGGAAGCGTCGGCCAAGCTGTTGCCGATGCATTTGGCGCTGAAAGGTGCGTTGCTGGAATGGAAGTCGCAGAACGAATACAACGGACCTGGGGATTTTGTTTTCCCGTCCCATCGTACAAAGGGAAGAAGCCGCTGGACGTTGCCGCCGTTCAAGACAAGCTCCTGCTGTACTGGTTTGGCTAGTGTTTCTCAGCGAAGTCACGTATTGCGGGCATACACGATCCTCACCCTTCGTAGCGTTTCCTTGTCGGTGACGGGCAAGCGGGAAGTAATCCCAAGGGTCGAGTAGCCGGACGCCATTGCTGGCGCCCAGCCCTCTAAGAACCGGACTTGAAGGTTTCCCATTCATCCGGCTCGAGCACCCAAAAACGCCCCCATGAAAAACGAGGACGCGGCCTGGTACAAAACGAATCAGACCTACTCGATACTGACTTGCTGCCGATTCGCACGGCGGTGGAATCACCGTCGTGTGTGAAGCTGCACCAATGGCTTACGCCATCGTCATTTGCTTTGCTTCATGCATCGGTTCCTCAAGAGTTCTCGAGCTGAGCACCAACAGGAAGTCAGCTCCGTTTCCGGCGAGGTGATCTTGTCCCCACGAGGCGACGCAACCTCTATCTGCCCGATTACAGGGCAGCCTTCGCTTGCTCCCATTTCCGTTACCCGCATCGCCATCGGTGCCATCTTGCGATGGACTTACCCCTTGCGAGGAGCGATACGGGCTTACCCTGTTCCGCTGAAATGACGCGATCGGTTAGATCTGCTCTCTACGCCGGCAGTGTTGATTACCCATGACAGAGAACCCTTAAGCCTCTGTGCTCACTGCAAGAAGAGCCGCGCAGCATTTAAGGCTCTCTTCGGCTGACGACGCTTGCGAGCATTTGTACATTCTGATCGTACGATCAAGCCTAGCCCCGTCTCCACCTAATGCTGGCAGATACACCGTTGCCTCACGGTTTCGGCGCCGCTCTTGCGAGCGTGGATACATTTTCCAAGGGCTCCAGAACAGTTCGTTACCTCCCCGCTCTGCCTTGTAGGCTACGTGCGATGAGACGCACGGTCTGATCGAGTTCCTCTTCTCCAGACAATCTTTTTCAGCAGCTTTCCAGGTCGCACTAAGGGTTGCCGACAAGCCAGACAGAACTACGGTGTTGGCCAGCATTCGTCAGCACCGCTCGGGCGCGGGAAGAGACTCGGGGAGGTCGTCTGTGCCATCGACTCGCACGTTGACCAGACGTTTCTCATTGGAGTATTCTCCATCTGCGATGTCCGCAAGTGTCTGCGATCGGTGCATTTATGAACCACTTCCGCCGAAACTCAGCTCGAATACTCGCCTCACGAAAGGAGTGTTATGCGCCAAAAAATCGACCCGCTCAATAAAAAGCTCTACGGTTCAGTAACGGCAATCCTAACGGTGACCGACGTGAAAGCGGCAGCCGCGTTTTATCAAAAAGCGTTCGGCTTTGCCAAACGGGGGATCATGAATGGTCCAGACGGCAAGGCGATCCATGCCGAGCTGACGCTCCGCGGCACGACATTGATGTTGGGTCCCGAAATGCCGCAGATGGGTTCTCGCGGCGCGAAAGCAATCGGCGCCTCGCCGACGAGTTTGTATCTGCTAACGGAGAACGCAGACAAGACGGTTGCCAAGGCCGTAAGACTCGGCGCCGCGCCCAAGGGACCCGTGATGGACATGTTTTGGGGCGACCGCTGTGGAACCGTTGTTGATCCCGAGGGTTACACTTGGATGGTCGCTACCCACATTGCGCAACCCGCACCTAAGGAAATGCAACAGAAGATGAAGGAACAAATGGAACAAATGGCCAGCCAACAGACAGCTCGCGCTGCAAGTGCTGGCGCCTGAGTAGCATCCCTTCAACTCCCGCTGTCTTTCTTAATCTATTCCAAACCGTTCCGTTGCCGGGAGGGCACAGCGCTAATCACCTTTGTCGCGTTTCCTCCCGTTCCGACGGGCCATCCGGAAACA
>NZ_DATKQC010000445.1:0-32013 GCF_035532915.1 Edaphobacter sp. | reverse complement strand
CCCCCCCCCGCCGCTGTTCGCGAGCGACAAGGAGGTCTTATGCATCGCAATTTAGTGATCGCGAGCCTGGTGCTGCTGACCCAGGCAGGAGTCTCTCAAACCAGCAAAAGGGCAACGCCAAAGCCGATGGACGACAGTACGCTGAACCGCGTTACCGCGTCAGGCATCACGGCGAATGCGACCAACGGCGTGGTCAATTTTCAGGGCGAGACTGCGACTCCAAACGGCCTGGTCTCAAGCGTCGGCTCGCTCGCCATGTCGAGCGGCCCCAATACCGGAACCACGGTGGGCACGCTTACGCTCAACGGCAACGCGCAACAGAATCTCAGCTCGCTGATCAACATCAACGCGGTCAACTCGAAGATCAACGTGCTGCTGAATCTGAACGTCAATATCAACTCGACGGTCGGCACTATCATCCAGACGAACATCAACGGAAAGCACTGATGATCCTGCGCGGCCCCATCCTTCGCGTTTTGCTCGCGGCACTGGCCATGTGCCTTGCGCTGCCTACGATTTCCGCCGAGGCGCAGGCCTCGATCAACAGGCCGGAGACCCAGGGAAAGAAGCCCATACGCACATTGAAACAGCTGCGCGATGAGGGCGTCGTGCGTCAGCGTTGGGACATGAGTTGCGGCGCGGCGGCCCTCAGCACCGTCCTCACCTACGACTTCAACGACAACACGCCCGAGGCGGCCATCGTCGTATGGATCCTGCATCGCAACGATCCCGCTCGCATTCGCGCCCGCGGCGGCTTTTCCTTGTTGGAGCTGAAGCGCTTTGCGCAGGCACGCGGCTACGGTGCCGAAGGCTTCAGCGGCATGTCGCTGGAAGACCTCGCCGCAGAAAAGTCCTGGGTGATTACGCCCATCCACTTCAAGACCTTCGATCACTTCGTCGTCGTCAAGGGGATCGTGGGCGACCGCGTCATCCTTGCCGATCCCGGTTTCGGCAACATCACCATGAGAACCAACCGCTTCACGAAGATATGGAAGAACGGAATCGTCTTTGTCGTACATCCTCCCGACCCCAGAATGCTGGCTCCAAAAAATGTCTCCGCAGCATCCCGTGTCATTCCCGACGAGACTCTCATCTCCCGCGGCATAGGACTTGAGATCCCGGCCAACGCTCTGTACTAGAAAGGTTCTCCTCCGGATGTAGTTTTGGTGATTCGAGCAAATCGCAGATTCCCTTCGGGAATGACAAACAAAGGAAGCTACACCTGAGAGGAAATCGCTATAGGTGGAGGAGTTCAGGTCATGTTGCGACAGGTATTGTCTCTGGGCTCGATCGTTTTTCTGGCCACACTCTCGGTTTCCGCGCAGACAACCTCCGCGCCTGCCCCCAATCCGCTAGAGCAACGTCGTTCGCTTACCGGGCCAACGGTACGAGAGCCGCTCGATCCGCGCGTCGAACAGGCCCTGCGCGAGCGCGATGCCATCATCCGCAACCTGCTCGAACGGGTGCAGCAGCTGGAAGACCGTCTCAACGCGATCAATACCTCATCCAGCGGTCCATCCAGCAGCGCGGCACGGGTTGCGCGCATCGCTGAGACGACGGCTGCTCCCTCCAGCAGCAGGGTCGAAGCGGTGGTCAACAACGCCACCTACGATGAGACCGAACGGCGCGCCACCGAGTCGCTGGACCAGGCGCTGGTGGTTCGCGGCGGATTGCTGCTGCCGCCGGGGACGCTCGAGATCGACAACACGACCTCTTATTTCAGCGCCTCGTCCGATCACGTCACCGTCGACGGATTCGCTCTTCTGCCCATTCTCGTCGTTGGCGACATCACCTCGCAGCGGGTCAGAGAGGACATACTGCTGCCAACCTTTACGACCCGGCTGGGCCTGCCGAAGCGCTTCCAGATGGACTTCACCATTCCCTATGGCTATGTACTGAATCGGACCGTCGACGCGCTGGGGAAGGAGACTTCGGCCAGCCAGTTCGGACTCGGAGACATACAGGCGGGCATCTCCCGCCAGTTGACGTTCGAGCATGGACGCATGCCGGACCTGCTCGCCAATATTCGCTTCAAGTCCGTCACCGGGACCAACTCCTACGATCTGGCCAGCAGCCAGACCAACCTGGGCTCGGGCTTTTATGCCGTTCAGGGAAACCTGACCGCCGCCAAATCGAGCGACCCGGTGGTCTTCTTCGGGAATCTCTCCTACACCGAGAACCTCGCGGGGCGGCATACCATACCGTCCAACGATCCGAACAATCCGGGGGGAACCGAGGTGGGGCACTTCCGTCCCGGCAGCTCCTATGGATTTCAACTCGGTTCGATTCTTGCGCTGAACACCGAGACCTCGATGACGCTCGGCTGGGACCAGAGATTTACCCGCGCCACGCAGCTGAACGGAGCGTCTTTGCCGGGATCGTACCTGGTGGAGGGCACGCTCAGGCTGGGTACATCGTATCTCTATGCACCGGGCAGGACTATCGATTTGAGCTTCGGCGTTGGGCTGACTCCGGATACGCCGAATCTGCAGTTCTCGGTTGGGTTGCCATTCAGGTTGTCGCTTTGGAAGCCAAAGGTAGTCCGCTGAGGCACCGCTGCCCTGGGGTCCCCCCCTATGTAGGCGATTGCGATAAGCTATTCTTTTTCAGCTAGATAACAAGAACGCCGCCGCTAAAATATTGCATTCAAATAGGTTACGGATAAAATATTGTTTCTAAACGAGTTATGTTTCGGACATGGCTTGCGGGCTTTTGCTTTATTGAACTGTTTTAAGGATAGCGAATGGACTGAAACTAATTTGCAGTTTTCCGGGATTTATTTTTTATCGCGTAAGTTACTGATATTTATATTCTTAGATGGATTACTTTGGTCGTTTGATGGCTTTAGGGGCTTGACAGACAATTTGCGCCTGCGAAGATGAGCAGGATTGGTGGGTGAGGTGGATGCCTCTGGATGTCTGAGTGCAGGCAACGGCAAAGGCGAAAGGCAGGGGTGGTGAAGTCAACCTTGAATCCGACGCGTCTCTCCACTGCGCTTGTCTCCGGTCGAGACGACGTGAGGTGGGTAGAGGGTCTGGGGTGGATGACGTAAGGTTGTGGCTGGAATGACGCGTTGTTTCAGCGCTGCGATAACTATTTTTTTGATGGCTCTTATGGAAAGAACTGGGAATGTACCGCGGCATGATTCGATTGACCAACGCATGTCGGCTTCCCGGCATCAGACCAGACTATGCTCGTCGAATCAACGAGCCTCTGAATAGAACCCTATGAGCGAAGTCCCCATCCATAAAAAAGTGGAAAGCCCGTGGCGTGACCGGTTGACCGCGCTGCGAAACCTGCCGCCTGTGCTTCGCATTCTGTGGGATTCGGGCCCGGCGGTGGTGACGTGGGGACTGGTTCTGCGCGTCATCGTGGCTGCGCTGCCGATCGTGATCGCCAAGGTCGCCGCGGTCATCCTGAAAGATATTACGGAGGTGCTGCGGGGCCGGGCGCTGGCGCACGATTTCTGGATCCTGGTGGGAACGGAAGTCGGCCTGAACGTTGCCTTCGGACTGCTGGTGCATGCGATTGACTACAGCGACGCGCTGCTGGCCAATCGCTATACGCAATACGTCAGCGTGCGGGTGATGGAACAGGCCTCGCGGCTGGACCTGACGACTTACGAGAACCCGGTCTTCTACGACCGGCTTGAACGGGCGCGGGTGCAGGCGACCGACCGGCTGGTGATGATTCAGCAGATGGGCCGGCTGGTGCAGCAGGTGATTACCACCCTGACCTTTACTGCGGCGCTGGCTTGGGCCTCTCCGTGGCTGGTGCTTCTGCTGGCGCTGGGTGTGCTGCCGTCATTTCTGGGAGAGACGCATTTTGCCTTTCTTGGCTATGCCAAGAACTTTCGCCAGACCCCGGCGAAGCGGCAGATGGACTATCTTCGCCAGGTAGCAGGAAGCCGCGAAGGGGCGAAGGAGGTAAAGCTGTTTGGGCTGCATAAGTTTTTCACCAACAAGTTCGAGGTGCTTGCCCGGCAGATTTATGTAGAGGATGTTGCGCTTTCGCGTTCGAAGCTGATCGTCGGCGGACTGCTGGGGGTGATTGGAACGCTGGGGTATTACGGCGCTTATGTTTACGTCATCTGGCGTACGCTTGGCGGCGGATATGACATTGGAAAGTTCTCCTTTCTTACAGCGTCGATTCAACAGGCCAGCTCGAACCTGCAGCAGGTGTTCTCTACCGCGTCGGGCATCGCCGATCAGGCTTTGTTCCTTACAGACCTGATCGCCTTCTTCGAGATGGAGCCGACGGTTCATGCGAATCCAGACGGCAAAAAGATGCCGATGCCGATACGGCGCGGCTTCGAATTTCGCAATGTGTCGTTTACCTATCCGGGAACGAATCGCACGGTGCTGCATAACTTCAACTTCACGCTGTCGCCGGGAGAGCGGATCGCACTGATCGGCGAGAACGGCCAGGGGAAGACGACCGTGGTGAAGCTGATTACGCGGTTGTACGATCCGACAGAAGGCCAGATTCTGCTGGATGGCGTTGACTTGCGCGACTACTCGCTTGAAGATCTGCACCGGCACATTGGCGTGATCTTTCAGGACTTCATGCGCTTTGAGATGACGGCGCGGGAGAACATCGCGGTGGGCCGCGTGGATCAGCCACATAGCGAGAGCGATCTTGAAGATGCAGCGCACAAGAGCCTGGCGGACGAGGTAATACGGAAGCTTTCGGGCGGCTACGACCAGATGCTGGGCCGCCGCTTCGAAGGTGGCGTTGAACTTTCGGGCGGTGAGTGGCAGAAGATCGCGCTTGCACGGGCCTACCTGCGGGATGCGCAGCTTCTTATACTGGACGAGCCTACTGCGGCGCTCGATGCTCGGAGCGAGCTGGAGGTCTTTGAACGCTTTGCCGAACTGACCCTGGGCAAGATGGCGCTGCTTATCTCGCATCGCTTCTCGACCGTCCGCATGGCAGACCGGATTGTGGTTCTCTCCGGCGGACGCCTGATTGAAGAAGGAAATCACGAACAACTGATGCGTGCGGGCGGCCTGTACGCTGAAATGTTTGAAATGCAGGCTGCGAGCTACCGGTAAACGCAGACCTCTGAATCTGTCATCAGAACCTATGTCCCTGCAAATGATTGCAGGAGCTGTTGCACGATCGATAAGGAAAGCTTCATGGCCCTGTTTCCAAATGATTCCACCTTCGAGGGCCATGCGCCACCTACGGCTCCTGTGCCAGATCTGCCAACCAAAGGTCTGCCGGAGAAGCCGACGATTCCTGAGGAAGAGCTGCGGCAACACGCAAACACGCTCATTCGCCACCTGGCGATCGTCGCTCCGGGAACGGGAGGTATTGATCTTGAAAGACGGCTCGGCAAACTGACGGTTCGGCTCAATCAACGTTTGGCGATCTGCCGCGAGCAGACGTCGGGCAACACCTTGACGCCGCAGCTGGAGCTGCTGGAGAGCACACGCATGTTGAAGGCGGTGCTTATCGGCACCGAAAGCGCGAAAGAGGGATTTTCAAAGCTTCCGCATGTTCGGCTTCCTTCAGGGGACGTGCTGCCGCAGATTATTTTTCTAGCGGAGGGATATCTGTCGGCCGCGCGCATATGGTCGGCTGAATCGCTTGCCGTCTACGTGCAGCAGTTTGAGCGGCGCGATCCTCTGCTGCTGCAGGAGATCGGGCTGCTGCAGCAGGCGCTGAAGCTGGCCCAACTGGAGTACATTCTCGACCGTGCAGACGAGGCCTTCGCCGCAGGTGAGCTGCCGCCTATTGAAGAGTCGCCCTTTTCTGCACCGCTGCATGGATTGCGACGCCTGGACCAGTGCGAGTGGCGCCCGGTGCTCGAACCGCTGATCGTCTTTGACGCGATTCTCCGCGAAGACCCGGCGGGGACCTTCGCAAAGATGGAGGATGAGACGCGGAGCATGTACCACCAGCGCGTCGCGACGATGGCGAGCCACTCAAACTTCAGCGAGGTCGCGACCGCGCAGGCAGCGCTCGATCTTGCACGCGAGGCAACGAGGGCACCGCACCCGGACCCTCGGCTGGCGCAGCGAAGAGCGCACATTGGCTACTACCTTTTAGCGGAGGGCGTTCCGCAGCTCCATAATCGGATTGGCTACCATCCGCCTGCGATGGAGCGGCTGCGCGGGATGGTCCGTCATTGGAATGAAGAGTTCTACATCCTCGGCACCTTTACGCTGTCGGTGCTGTTGATCACGGCGATCATTCTTCCGCTGGTTCCCCATCATGATTACTGGGCGGTGATTGGGGCGTTGCTGTTGGCGTTGCTGCCGGTGACACAGGGCGCGGTCGATCTGGTCAATGGCAGCGTCACCGCGTTGATGAAGGCTGAGCCGCTGCCGAAGCTGGATTTTTCGAAGGGCGTTCCCGCGGAGATGACGGCTTTAGTGATCGTGCCGACTCTTCTCATGAATGAGAAGCAGGTTACGGAGCTGTTTGAGGAGCTGGAGGCACGCTACCTCGCAAATCAAGACAAGAACATTCACTTCGGCTTGCTCACCGATCTGCCGGACACGACGACGCGTCCCTCGGACGAGGACAATAACCCGCTGGTGATGCTGGCGCTTCGATTCGTAGGTGAGTTGAATGCACGATATGCCGGGCAGGATGGCGGATCTTTTTTCCTGCTGCACCGTCATCGCGTCTTCAACGCTCGCCAGGGAGTATGGATGGGATGGGAACGCAAGCGCGGAAAACTGCTCGACCTCAACAAGCTGCTGGTCCATGCGCTCGATACCTTCCCGGTAAAGGCGGGGCCGCTCCATCTTCTCAATCGCGTTCGCTATGTGATTACGCTGGACTCGGACACGCAACTGCCGCGTGGCGCCGCGGCGCGGCTTACAGGAACGATCGCACATCCGCTGAACCAGGCGATCATCGATCCTCGCCTGCGTGTTGTCACGGCTGGATACGGGATTCTGCAGCCGCGTGTCGGCGTCAGCGTCGGCTCTGCGTCGCGCTCGCGCATGGCTGCGCTGTATTCGGGAGAGACGGGCTTCGACATCTACACGCGCGCCGTCTCGGACGCTTATCAGGACCTGTTTGGAGAAGGCATCTTTACCGGCAAGGGGATTTATGAAGTTTCCGTGCTGCATGAGCTGCTCGAAAATCGTTTTCCGCGCAATGCGCTGCTGTCGCACGACCTGATCGAAGGCGCGTATGTGCGCGTAGGACTGGCCACGGACATCGAGGTGATCGACGATTACCCGTCGCACTACTCGGCCCATACGCGGCGCAAGCATCGCTGGCTTCGTGGCGACTGGCAGATCATGCGGTGGCTCTTAGGCTCGGTACCCGACGAATCGGGGCGGTCGGTCATCAACCCGATCAGCACCATCTCGCGCTGGAAGATCTTCGACAATCTTCGCCGCAGCCTCATCGAGCCGGTTACATTTCTGCTGTTCCTCTTTGGGTGGCTCTTCCTTCCCGGCGGCCCTGTCTACTGGACCATCGCGACCCTGATCGTTCTTCTGCTTCCCGGACTTGTTCAGTTTGGCTTCAACCTCAGCAGGGCCGTGCTGAATGGAAGCGTCGTTGCCGTGAAGGAGAGCTTCTATACCTTCGCGGCGTCGTTTGGCATCACCATCCTCAATCTCATCTTCCTTGCGCATCACATGCTGCTCTCGCTCGATGCGATTGTGCGGTCGTTGAATCGAACGTTGATCTCGGGCAAAAACCTGCTGGACTGGGAGACGGCGGCGCAAGCCGAGGCTGGCACCTCGGTGAGTTCGCTCGACCGCTATCTCAATCTTTCGCCAGTGATTGCCCTGCTGATTGCGGGTGTGTTGGCCTGGAGATACCCTCATGCGCTTCTGGCAGCAGCGCCCGTGCTGGTGCTTTGGGCGCTTGCACCGGTCGCCGTGTTTTGGCTCGATTCGTCGCCGCGGCGGGTAGAAGGCCCGTTGTCGGCAGAGGACAGATCCTTTCTGCAGCATCAGGCGTTGCACATCTGGCGCTACTTCTCGGAGTTCGGCGGCAGGGAAAACCATTGGCTGATTCCAGACAATGTAGAAGAGCAGGACACGCTGCAGGTTCGGACGCTCTCGCCTACCAACCTGGGGATGCTGCTCAATTCGCGCCAGGCCGCGTACGAATTCGGATTTATTACGCTGCCCGAATTTACCGAACAGACATCAGGGACGCTCGATACCTACGACCGGCTCGAAAAGCACCGCGGGCATATCTATAACTGGTACAACATCGAGCGCCTGGAACCCATTGCGCCAAAGGTCGTTTCCACCGTCGATAGCGGCAACCTCGCGGCTTCGTTCTACACGCTGCACACGGGTGCGCTCGATCTGCTGAAGCGGCCCCTGCTCAATCCCCATACCTTTGCAGCGCTGGATGAGATGTTGCATGGCGGATTTGGAACAGGCAGTCGCCGCCGGAGAGAGAAGCAGCATCCGAACGACAGCGGATTAGAGACGATGCAGGCGCTGGTTCGCAAGGTGATGGAGGAGCAGCTGCCCTCTTCCCAGACCGAAGGCGGAACCCAGGGATGGATTGCGGAGGAGGCATTGCGCCGCCGTCATGCATTGTCACAGTTCATCGAGGAATATGCGCCCTGGCTTCTACCGCGCTTTGCTCCTTTGTTCGATTATTTCGGCCTGACTGCGTCCGAGAGCAAGACCGATGTAGAGAACAAGCAAGACAACAAGATCCCGACCTTGCAGGCGGCAGCGCAATACGTTGCCGCGCTGGAGAGACGCATTGTGGATACCCCGATCGCTCATGCGGAGGGATCAAGTTTAAGTGCGCTGGCAACGGAGCTGCGCTCGTTGCTGCCGGAGGCACGAGAAAGGCTGTCACGGCTTCACGCCGCCATCGCTGATATTGCGGCGCGAGCCAAGCAATGCGCGGAAGCAATGGAGTTTGGCTTTCTGCTGGTTGAATCGCGCCAGCTTTTATCCATCGCCTATGACGGCAATACGGGAGAGGTGCATTCGGCCTGCTATGACCTGCTTGCCTCGGAGGCCCGCATCGCGGCGCTGCTCGCGATTGCCAAGGGAGACGTACCGCAACAAACATGGTTCCGGTTGAGCCGATCGCATGTGATCGTAAACGGACGCGCTGCGTTGCTGTCATGGACAGGGACCATGTTCGAGTACATGATGCCGGCGCTGTGGATGCGGACTTATCCCGATACGCTGATTGCCCGCTCCCTGCAGGCGGCGGTACGAATTCAGCGCGACTATGTCCGCGATATTCCCTGGGGCATCTCGGAGTCGGGCTTCGCCGAGACGGAGGCATCGGGCCGCTATCGCTATCAGGCCTGGGGGATTCCGTCGCTTGCGCTTAAGTACGGCGCGGAAGATGGCCCGGTGATCTCTCCTTATTCGACCTTTCTTACGCTGTCCCTGCTGCGAAGTGATGCGTTGAGTAATCTGCGACGCATGGCTTCGATGAATTGGACCGGGGCCTATGGCTTCTACGAAGCCGCCGACTTCACGCAAGGCAAGCAGCCGCGCCTTGTGCGCTCGTGGATGGCCCACCACCAGGGGATGTCGCTGCTTGCGTTGGCCAATCTGTTACACGAAAGCATCGTGCAGGAGTGGTTTCACGCAAACCCATGCGTGAGGGCTACGCAGCTTTTGCTGCATGAGAAGCCGCTGAGCAAAGACATGCTCAACTCGCTGAAGAAATAAGCTGAAGAACCACGAGACACGGTTTGACGTTGGGCGAGAGCACAACCTATGGTTGCTTCTGGGGAAATAGTCCAGGAGAGATTGATGCATCAGCCTGACACGAAGACACGACGTAGCTTTCTGCTCAATACCATGGCCGCCGGCACGACGACTTTGCTCGCGGGCAATGGCAATGCCCAGACGAGGCCTGCAGGTGCAGCTTCTGCCGCGACGCCTGCGTCTGGTGCAGAGGATCGAGCCGCGTGGCTTGCCCTGCTGGAACAGGTCTCGGAGCCCGTGCTTCGTGCCCTCAGCGAGCGTCGACTACGCGCAACGATGCCGGTTGAAGCTGCTCCCGGGCAGGCCGCCGCACGGGCAGTCGGATCTCCGCTGGAGGCCCTTGGGCGGGTTCTGTCGGGGCTGGCGCCCTGGCTTGAGTTGGAGCCTTCTGCTGAAGAACCGAGGCAGGAGACTGCCTTGCGTGTCCGCTACCGGAAGTGGGCGCTAGCCGCCATCGCGTCTGCGGTCGATCCTGCTTCTCCCGACTACATGCGCTTCGGCGCGTCTTCACAGACCGTCGTCGACGCTTCGTTTCTTGCACTGGCGCTGCTGCGTGCGCCGCTTCAGCTTGTGCAGGCGCTGGATGCTGCAACGAAACAAAAACTGATTCGGGCGCTGATGGCGGAGCGCATCGTGCTGCCGGGCTATAACAACTGGCTGCTATTTGCCGCGATCAACGAAGCCGCACTGATGGCGCTTGGGGCCGATTGGGACCGCGTCCGCGTTGACTATGCATTGCGCAAGCATATGGAGTGGTACGTCGGCGACGGCACCTACGGCGACGGCCCGCACTATCACGCGGACTACTACGACAGCTTTGTGATTCATCCTTACCTGTTGCAGCTTATCGAGACGTTGGGAGACGCCGAGACAGCGTGGGAGAACATGCGTCCTGAGATTCATGCCCGCGCACAGCGATACGCCGCGATCCAGGAGCGAGTCATCAGCGCGCAAGGGGAGTATCCCGTCGTGGGGCGCTCCATCACCTACCGCTGCGGGGCGTTTCATCTGCTTGCGGATTGCAGCCGTCGTCATATGCTGCCTGAGCCGGTTCTTCCACAGCAGGTTCGCTGCGCACTCACTGCAGTTCAGCGGCGAACGCTTACCCCAGCGGGAACATTTTCAGCAGACGGATGGTTGCAGATTGGGCTTGCGGGGCACCAGCCCTCGCTGGGCGAGACTTACATCTCAACTGGAAGTCTCTACCTTGCGAGCGCGGCCTGGTTGCCCCTCGGACTGCCTGCGACAGACCCGTTCTGGTCCGCTCCTGCGGCGCCGTGGACACAGCAGAAAGCGTGGTCAGGCGTGGATATTCCGGTTGACCATGCTCGGGATGTTTAGCTTCCGAATTCAGATCAGGAAGAGAGGCTTGTCCAATCGAGAATCACTTTCCCAGTCATGCCCGACATCATTGCATGAAAGCCCTGCTCAAAATCAGCGTACGAGTAGCGATGCGTGATGATGGGCGTGATATCCACACCTGATTCGATGAGGACGCTCATCTTGTACCAGGTCTCATACATCTCGCGGCCATAGATGCCTTTGAGGGTGAGCATGTTGAAGACGACCTGGCGCAGATCGATCTCCATCTCTTTGGAAGGGATGCCGAGGATCGCAATCTTTCCTCCATGGCTCATGTTCGAGATCATCTCTCGAAGAGCGGCGGCATTTCCCGACATCTCAAGACCGACGTCGAAGCCCTCCTGCAATCCGAGCTGCTTTTGCACCTCTGCGATCGGGGTTTCCATGGGGTTGACCGCGAGAGTGGCTCCCATCTTTCGTGCGAGCTCGAGACGGTAGGGGTTGGGATCGGTGATGACGACATGCCGCGCACCGGCGTGACGAACGACGGGGATGCACATGATGCCGATAGGGCCAGCTCCTGTTATCAGAACATCTTCCGCGAGGACATCGAACGATAGAGCCGTGTGGACGGCGTTGCCGAAGGGGTCGAAGATGGCAGCGACCTCCTGATTGATCTCCGGATGATGACGCCAGATATTCGTCATGGGCAAAGCGATGAACTCGGCGAAGGCTCCGGGGCGGTTCACGCCCACTCCTGAGGTAGCCGCGCAGAGATGCCTTCTGCCTGCGAGACAATTTCTGCACCGTCCGCAGACGACATGGCCTTCGCCGCTGACAATATCTCCGGGGTGGAAGTCGTTGACGTTTGCGCCGACCTGAACAATTTCCCCGACAAACTCGTGGCCGATCGTCATGGGCACAGGAATGGTGCGCTGCGCCCACTCGTCCCAGTTGTAGATATGGACGTCGGTTCCGCAGATTCCAGTATAGCGAACTCGGATGAGAACGTCGTTGATGCCGATTACCGGCTCGGGAACATCCTCAAGCCACAAACCTGATTTCGCATGAGCCTTTACAAGAGCTTTCATTTTAGGTCTCCCGCTACCAGTGGAACATCTTTCGCAGCCACAATCTATTTTGAGGGTAGGAGGAATTGTGCTCGTACTTGCGGAAATGAGACTTTTGCTGGCTGATGAGGAAAGTTCTTGAAGATGACGGCGTTTGATTTTATCCTATGGAACTAATTTTCTATTGACAGAATTCCCTGCATCCTCCTAGTATTCCTCCTGTAAAACTATTCCCAATTTCTGCAAATAGAGGCCCCCAAGAATCCATGTCTGTAAACGTTCGCCCTCCCTGCTTTGCTGTAAGCCAGTATTTCGTCGCTGCCTTGCTCTCGATCTCCCTCCTGTTGATTCCACGCGCTGCCGCGGCACAGGTCAGCGGCGCTGGAGCCATCTCCGGCACGGTTACGGATAGCACGGGCGCAGTCATTCCCGGCGCGACCGTTACAACGACCAACACGGCTACCTCAGTCAGCGTGGTTCGCAAGTCGACGTCAACCGGATACTATGTCGTTTCGCCGCTGCTGCCGGGCAGTTATAGCATTGTGGTTAGCTCGTCCGGGTTCCAGGACCTGAAACAGGAAAATGTCACCGTCAATGCGCTGCAGACGCTCAGCTTCAATCCAAAGCTGTCGATCGGGAATGCAACGGAGACCGTGACAGTCTCTACGGCGCCGCCAGCCCTGCAGACCTCGAACGCCACTTTGGGCGCAGTGATGGAGAACAAGACCTACTCTGAGCTGCCGCTCCTGATGAGTCAGGCGCCTCGCGATCCGACCGCATTTGTGCAGCTGATGCCGGGAGTATCTGCCGGGGGACGCGCGGGAATCTTTGGCGGTGTTGGATCGGGAAACATGAATGAGATGTACATCGAGGGCGTGCCGTTGACCACGGTCGACTCCCAGGGCGACAACCGCAAGATCAACCAGAACCTTTCGGTCGATGCCGTCGATCAGTTCCAGGTACAGACCAGCGGATCGTCGGCCCAATATCAGGGCATCGGTGTAGAAAACTTCTCCGTCAAGCAAGGTTCCAATACCTTCCATGGCAATGTCTCGGACTTTATCCGTAATACGGCGTTCGATTCCTGGGGCTTTCTTCAGAAGTCGGTCAAAGTTCATAATGCTGACGGCTCAACGAGCCTTGCACCCAAACCGCCAGAGCACCAGAATGAACTGTCCGCTTCCTTGTCCGGCCCAATTCATAAGGACAGGATCTTCTTTTTCGTAAACTACGACCGCTATCACTACAACGCGGTCTCCAGTCCTTCGTTGCAGACGATTCCCACCACCGACTTTCGCCAGGGAGATTTTTCGGCCTTGGTCGACTCCAAGGGCAAGCAGATTCCAATCTACGATCCAACCACGGCTACAGCTTGTACTGCCGCAAATCACGGAACGACTTGCGCCTATCAATTCATGGGATTGAAGAATGGCATACCGACGCCGAATGTCATCCCTGCCGGCCAGATCTCTTCGATCTCGCAGGCGATGCAGAAGTTTCTTCCACCGGTTTCCAACTCGTCGATCAGCAATAACTATCTCTATGGCTATCCCACGGGCCGCGACAACTGGGAGTTTACCGGCCGCGTCGACTTCAACGTTGGCAAAAAGCAGCAGATCACGCTGATTTCAACGTCAGGCGTTCGCAGCTTCACACCATTGGACTATGGCGCGACCACAACTCTTCCGGCTCCCTATACCAACGGCACCATCGTCTCCGAGCCGACCACGACGGCGATCATCAAGCACACCTATACGTTTACGCCGCACGTCGTGAATCAATTTCGCTACGGCTACACGCGCTATTGGGCCACCATCAAGAATGCGACCGACGGGAACACCGCGTATGGAACCGGCGAGAGCCTGGGAATCGGGAACATTCCCGCGGGCCTGGCATCGACTACGTTTCCAGGAGTCAAATTCTCCGGGCCTACAGATAACCCCTCCAGTTGGTCGGCTCCTGGCGGCAATCACGAAGCGGTAAACACCTACACCATTGCGGACGATCTGCAGTGGATTCACGGCAAGCATTCGTTCACCTTTGGTGGCGACTTCCAATGGCTGCAGTTCAACCAGTCGCCCTCGGATAGTCCCTCGAATCCTCTCTCGCTCAGCTTCAAGAACACCAGCACCTCGGGCTATGACGCCAAGGGGAATATCCTCAGCACCAATACCGGCTTCTCCTACGCCAGCTACCTTCTTGGCGCAGTTGATTCCAGTTCCCTTTACGTACAGAGCTTCTCGACGCTGGGCGCGCGTTACAAAGCGTTCTCTCCTTACATTCAGGATGACTACAAGGTCACGCAGAAATTGACGTTGAACCTGGGCCTTCGTTGGGACCTCTACACGCCTTATCACGAGACCGGAAATCGTTGGTCTACCTTCAGTCCTACGCTCACGAATCCCGCCACCGGCACGCCGGGAGCCATCAGCTATATCGGTCATGGCGTGGGAACGTGTAATTGCACGACTCCTGTGCGTACCTGGTACAGAAACTTTGGCCCACGCGTTGGCGGCGCGTATCAAATCACGTCTCGCGATGTAGTGCGCGGAGCCTTCTCGATCATGTATACGCACAACGGCGGCGTGGGCGGATCGAATGCCGGAAACTATAACGGAACCGGGCAGATCGGCCTTACTGCGAGTCCGAACTTTGCCGACTCCGGCCAGGGCGGCCAGCCGGCGTTCTATCTCAATAGCGCGATGGGAAATACCAGCTTCCCTAACTACTCCACAACCCCTGACATGACTGCTTCTGCAAATGCAGGAAATTATCTGACCGGCAGTGGAGCCGCCGTCACCGCGGCAGGAGCGAACTATGCCGATCCTTATCTGTCGGGGCGTCCTCCTTATACAGAGAACTGGAACTTTGGCGTTCAGCATCTGCTGACCAACGACCTGACTCTCAGCGTTGACTACGCTGGCAGCCAGTCGCACTTCCTCGTTGGCCAAAGCCGCGGCTACTACCAGAACCAGCTTGCGCCCGCTTACCAGGTACTTGGTCCGCTGCTCAAACAGCTTCCGGGTAACGTCGACAAGGCCACCGGCAAGAGCTATCTGCAAGAGGCGCAGGCCGTCATCCCCGGCATTCAGCTTCCGTACGCTAGCTACGGTGGGCCTTCCGCTACGATTGGCCAGATGCTGAAACCGTTTCCGCAATACTCCAGCGTGACTGATACCTGGGGCGACATCGGCAACGGCAACTATAACGCGCTCGAAATCACGCTCAACCAGCGGGAGTGGCATGGGCTTTCGGCGACGCTCAACTACACGTGGTCCAAAGAGATCGACGATCTGGGCGGCTACCGTAGCGGCTATCCGATTCCTGGAAACGTCATCGACGGCGGCCAGGCACCAGCGCAGGCTAATCGCATCGATCGCGCCGACACCACCGTCGATCCGCAGTCGCTCCACATCTTTGGGGTATACGCACTTCCGATCGGCGGCCCCGGACAGCTTGGTGCAGGTTCACTGCCTGTGCGCATCCTGGCATCGGGATGGAAGCTCTCTTCCATCTTCAACAAGGTGGCAGGCGCGGGCCTGTCCGTCGCGGGAACAGGATGCAATACTCCGGGCTCGTGCTATCCAAGCTATAACCCGGCGTTCTCCGGACCAGAGCGCATCAATGGTGGCTATGGACATGGAGTAACGGCTGCAAACATTAACAGCATCCACTACCTCGACGCAAATGGCTTCCTCGCAACTCCGGGCAATGCCGGATATAACTTCGGAGACGCTCCGCGGATGTCGCCTTATGGCATCCACAACATCGCAGACTACAGCTGGGACGCCGGGATCCGGCGCGCCTTCCCCATTCACGAACGCGTGAATTTCACCTTCCAGGCTGACTGCTCCAACGTCACCAACCACGTGCAGTTTGGTGGCCTTGGTGTCTCGCTCGCCAGCAGCAGCTTTGGAACCATCAGCAAGCAGAACAACAATCCACGCGACTGGCAGTTCGCAGGCAAGATTAACTTCTAACGCAGTTCAACCGTCTTACCTACGCGGAGCGGGACAAGGCTTTTCTGCCTTTGCCCGCTCCGCGTAGCATTTGGGTAACTTCTTTTTATGACCTCCTTCTCCGACTGGACGCGCCGCCGATTCCTTGCTCGCACCGCTGCTGCTGGCGTCTTCTCCGCCAGCCCAATCGCGCAACTTCTCGCGCAGGGCGCCGCGGCAAAGCGAGTGCGCTCCGCCGGTGCTTCTCCCGAGGTCATCTCAGGCGCCATACGGCCACTACTAGAAGGCAACACGTCGCGGCCCCTTCGATACACTCCAGACGACGGCGATTTTCTTATTACCAACGGCAAAGAATTTTTCAACCGGCCGCTGTACGGCCCCAATACCGCCTTTCGCGTCGACGCCGGAGACCTTCCGGAGTTCTCGCTCTATCTTCCGGGACATGGGGGCAATCTCCGCATCGGCATCGCAAACGGAGCCGATTCCAAGTGGGCCTTCCACGCGGATACAGTGACCGCGCGTTATCGCCCCGGCCGCATGATCTATGAGGTTCGAGACAGCCTGCTTGGCAACGGCCGGTTGGAGCTTGAACTTATGACGCAAGGTGAAGGCTCGGGCATTCACCTTGCCATTACGCCGCGAGAGATTCCTTCAGGTACCCTGCTTACATGGATATTTGGCGGCGTCAGCGGACGCAAAGGCCGGCGCAATGGCGACATCGGCTGCGAAGTTGAGCCGGTGAGCCAGTTCTTTCAACTTCGCACTGAAGAATGTGCCGGAAACAGTTACACAATAGAAAGCTCTACCGCTCATCAGCGAAGCCACGCGGCGAACCTGCAACTCGGCTTCCCTTCCGGCTCGAGACTCGGGACTGCCAGTGCCATGGATTGGAATGCCGATTGGAGGACTCTTGCGAACTCCGTTGCCGGCGAGCTTCCTATCCTGACGGGTTCGGTCGAGCTTGAGACGGTGCCGCTGCATATTGCGATTCGTCGCGTTCTTCCTGAAGAAATATTGCCGGTATCGCAGGACCCTGCTGCGGCCTTCTCTGCTCGTAGCCAGCACATTGCTGCGATTGCCTCTGCCGTCCGGTTCTCAACTCCTGACGCATACATCAATGCCGCCATTCCTGCGTTGAACGTGGCTGCGGACGCTCTGTGGGATGCGGGCCAACAATGCGTCATGCATGGCGCGGTGGCCTGGAGAAATCCGCTGGCCGGTTGGCGCGGCCCGTATGCACTCGATGCTCTCGGCAATCACGACCGCATGAAGCAGCAGCTGCGCCATTGGATCGCGCGGCAGAATGAGACGCCCATACGAATCGGCGCGGATGATTCCCCTGCCACCGGGCCTGCCGATTCCGGCACGCATCTGACTCGCAAAGAGTCGCTGCTCCACTCCAATGGCGACATTTCGCATAATCACTACGATATGAACCTCGTCTTCTTCGACGCTCTGCTGCGGCATCTGCGCTGGACGGGAGACCTCGAATTTGCGCGCGAGATATGGCCCGCACTCAATCGCCATATCCAGTGGGAGCAGCGCTTGTTCCGCCGGACGTTCGCCGATCCGCGATCCCATGCAGGCGAAGCGGAGCTTCCACTCTACGAGGCCTATGCCTGCATTTGGGCCAGCGATAACCTTCAATACAACGGAGGCGGAGCTGCTCACTCCAGCGCCTATAATTTTTTTCTCAACAAGACTGCCGCAACCATCGCACGGCTTCTTGGAGAAGACCATGCAGCCTATGAGGTCGAAGCCGGCCTGATCCATAAGGCGATGCAAGAGCTCTTATGGCTTCCGGAGCAGGGAGCCTTTGCCGAAAGCAAAGACATTCTTGGACTGCAGACGACGTACGCCAACCCCGCGCTGTGGACGATGTATCACACCATCGATTCCGAGCTTCCCTCTGCTCGGCAGGCATGGCAGATGGCTGCGGAACGCTTTGCCGCACTTCGCCATGTTCCTATCCACGGCCCCGGTGTTCCCTCTGGCGATTGGTTCCTTTTGCCCTGTTCCGACTGGCTGCCGTATGTCTGGTCCTTGAACCTCCTGCTGCTCGCTGAAAATAGCCATACCGCCCTGGCGCTTTGGCAGACCGGCATGAGAGACGAAGCCTTTGCCCTGCTAAAGGGCAATCTGCTCGATTCGATGTTTATGGGCCTTTGTCCCGGCAACCTGCACATGACTTCGCAGCTCGACGTTCATCGTCAGGAGGCGCAACGCGACTTCGGCGATCCGATTGGCATCACCTCCCGCGCGCTGATCGAAGGCCTCTACGGCATTCAGCCAGACCTTCTGCACGGCACGCTTACCATCCGTCCGGGCTTTCCGTCGTCGTGGAACGAAGCCGCGCTCCATCATCCCGATGTCGATTTCGCCTGGCATCGCGAGGACCTCCACGAGACGTTCGAGATCGTCAGCCGCCTGCCAAAGCCTGTCGCTCTCACGCTCATTCTGCCGGCAAGCACTACGACTCATCCTGTCGTCATCGCTAACGGCAGGCCCATTGCGCCGCACTTCGATGCTGAAGCCGTTGGTTCCCCGCGCATTCAAATCGAACTTCCAGCAGCAGCGATATGGAAGATCAGCATCCGCTGGCATGGCGTCGCGCCACTCGCTTCGCCGCCATTGCTCACATGCCGCCTCAACGAGCCTGTTCGGCTTCCTCACTCCATCTCCCACGCGCATATCGACGATCCGCAGTCGTGCCTGCGAGATGGCCTTGCGATCAGGCCCGGACACCACACCCTCTTTGCTCGAATCGAGCAGGGGGATTGCCGATACTGGCTTCCCATCCGCTTCAAGGTAACGCCACCACAACTTCTGCTCGCCGAGACTGCTACCCCTGTTAGCGCCGCTGGGGCAATCGATCCAATCGAATTGGCGCCCTTCTTCGAGCACCATATCAACGATATCTTTACCCGTTCGTATGTCGCGCCGCGGTCCTCCTTCTGCTCTCTTGCTCTGCCCGAAACGCTTCTCGGCGGCTGGGCTAACTTCGACCTGCGCGCTACGATCGACGATGCGGGCCTGCGCAATGCTGGAGGAATGCTTCACACCGGTATCAATGTCCCCTTCCTCACTCCGTCAGGGAGCAGCGCGCCGAATTGTTCCTTCCTCTCGCAATGGGAGCTCGATCAGCAGGCGGTCGAGTTCTCGGTCTCAGGCCACGCGCGCACGCTCTATCTGCTGATGACGGGAACGACCTATCCGCAAGCCACGCACATGCAGCATGGCACCGTAACCGCGATCTACAAGGACAGAACCAGCTCAAAGCTCGTCCTCCGCACGCCGGATACCTGGTGGCCTATCGAGCAGGACTACCTGCTCGACGACTATCTATTTATCAATGATGCCCCGCTGCCTCCCCGAGTCGATCTAAGCACCGGCCAAACGCGGCTGCTCGATCCCTCCGATTTCAAAGGAAAGGGGAGATCGATTCGCGGCGGCTCCGCTACCGTTCTCTCTCTTGCCCTGGATCCCGAGCGAGAACTGACCTCAATCAAGATTGAATGTGAACTATATGGAGTCGTGCTGGCACTGCTCGCTGCCACACTCGTCCGGTAGCAGTCCTTATTCAGGAGCAGAGATGGCCCTTGACCTGTTTGCGCAGCGCCTTGCGATGCGACGGAGAGGTCAAATCGTTGAGATAGAGCTCGAGATAGCTGTAACCAGTCTTTGGATCGATCTTCTCTGCGTCGGAGGGATTGTGTGGGTCAAGGTGGTGATGCACCTCCCATGCATCTGGAATTCCGTCTCCATCGCTGTCCGACGCGGCCTTCTCTTCGTAGGAAGGTGGCAGCCCACCGACCTCGCTCTGGTCTTTGATGAGACGGCCCTTCGTGCCAAACGACAGTAGATCGCCGACCAATCGAGCATCGACGGAATCCCGGCAAAGCGAATCGCCCGCCTCGTCTGCTACCTGGCGGACAAGCTTCTTTGTTGAATCGACATGCACGGGAATTTGCGGTTTGGCGAAAGGCGTCTCTACAACATCAGCGTTGACGTGCTCGAAATCTTTCTTCGTAACTGGCCGACCATCGAGCTTGCCATTCAAATTCATGTCGGCAAAGTTGCCTGCCTGATAGGTGTGGTCGGTCCTGGTGAACTCTCCAATAAATGAGGTCGAGGAGTCAGGCCCCTTGATGAAGTAGTTCCCGACAAGGTCGGCATCGTGGTCGGTCGCGGAATGGCCACCTACATATCCAGTAACGCCCCAGTTATAGACCACGTTGTTGACATACTGAATATGCCCTTTGCCTTTAGGGTTTCGACTCTTGTTATCGATCCAAAGATTGTGGCTCAAGGTTAGATCATCGCTCTCGCAGAGGCATCCGAACTTCTGCGGGTTGATTCCTTCGCCGATGATTGAGTTCTGAATCGTGGAGTAATTGTTGCCGTTCGTCTGGATGTTGTCCCAGCGCCCCCATTCGATAGAGAGATGGTCGAGCATAACGTGGCTGGCATTGGCGAGATTGAGCGAGCTTACCTTCGGCGACTCCGCGATACCGCCGCGAAACCGCATATAGCGAATAATGATGTTCGAGCTATTCGTCATGGAGACCTTCGCATCCGCCACGGTAATTCCTGTGCCGGGTGCGCTTTGGCCCGCGATGGTCAAGTTGCTCCCTATGTTCATATTCGATTTCAGATGGATTACGCCGCTGACTGTGAACAGAATCATCGCATTGGAGTGCTCAGCGGCTTCGCGGAACGAACCGGAGCCATCGTCCTGCAGATTGGTCACGAAAACGACTGGTTTGCCACGGCCGCCGGTAGCCGTAGCGCCAAAGCCTTCCGCTCCGGGAAAAGCGGGTGGCTGGCCTTGAGCAAGGCAGCCGTAACCAACCGCTATAAGGATTGCGCTTATCTGAAAAAATCTTGTGGAGATCAATCTCTTGTGGATGGCAAAAGTCCTATTCCAATTCAAATAATGCTCCTCATTCCGTGCTCCTTCCAGTAGAGCCGAATCGCCCTAATGGCAGCAAATTCAATCGGTTTGCCTTCTGATGCCGAGATTTCCAAATATGCACAGATACCCCTATATATCGCGGTTGACGCGCCGAAATACCCTTGATATAGTCGTTTCTTCACGGTACCCGATTGCGAAATTGGGTTTAATAGGGAAGCCGGTGAGATTCCGGAACTGCCCCGCAGCGGTAAGCAGGAACGAACGTCTCGTAAGAGCACTGGTCTGGTGACGGGCTGGGAAGCTGGGACAATTAGGTCGCCTGCAAAGTCCGAAGACCTGCCATGAGATGTGTCGACACTGACACAAAATTCACGCACCTCCGAGGGGAGGATGGAGTGATCGGCGTGTGTCTCGGCGATCCTTCCGTCTGTGCCTTCCCGGAGCGAAAGGACACCTCCCCGTGGCGACTTTACAGACGACACTCTCCGACCTTGACCCACAATTTCCTGCTGCCGATGTTGCTCCGCAGATGCAGGTTCGCAAGCGCAGCGGCGCTCTGGAGCCTGTCGACGTTAATAAGATTGTCCGCGCGGTGGAGCGGTGCTGCCATGGCTTGCCCCACGTAGACCCGATACGAGTTGCGAGTAAGACCATCGGCGGGTTGTTCGATGGCGCATCGACCAGGGAGCTGGATTCGATCTCGATTCAGACTGCTGCGGCCTTGATTGCGGAGGAACCGGAGTATTCGAAGCTGGCGGCGCGATTGCTGCTGGCGACGATCTCGAAGGAAGTGAGCGGGCAGAATATCTATTCGTTCTCGCAGTCGATTGAGGTTGGGCATCGCGAGGGCGTGATCTCGAAGGACGCGGCAGAGTTTGTGGGCGCAAATGTGCGCAAGCTGAACAGCGCGATCGACGATCGCTTCTCCGATCGCTTTGAATACTTCGGCCTGCGAACCGTGTATGACCGCTATCTGCTGCGGCATCCGATTACGCGGCAGGTGATTGAGACGCCGCAGCACTTCTTCATGCGGGTTTCAGCAGGCTTGTCGGTGCGGGTGAACGAAGCCATCGAGTTTTATAAGCTACTGGCCTCGCACGACTATATGCCGAGTTCGCCGACACTATTCAACAGCGGCACGAAGCACTCGCAGATGTCTTCGTGCTATCTGCTGGACTCTCCGGCTGATTCGCTGGACTCGATCTACGACACCTATAAACAGGTTGCGCTGCTGTCAAAATTTTCGGGCGGGATTGGGTTGGCGTTCCATCGCGTTCGCGCAGAGGGTTCGCTGATTCGCGCGACGAATGGGATTTCGAACGGCATCGTGCCGTGGCTGCGGACACTCGATTCCTCAGTCGCCGCGGTCAACCAAGGCGGCAAGCGCAAGGGCGCGTGCTGCGTTTACCTGGAGCCCTGGCACGCCGATATCGAATCGTTTCTGGAGATGCGCGACAACACTGGCGATGCTGCACGACGAGCGTACAACCTGAATCTGGCAAACTGGATTCCGGACCTGTTTATGCGTCGCTCGGACGAAGACGGCATGTGGTCGCTGTTCGATCCAAAGGATGTTCCCCACCTCACTGATCTGTATGGGGATGATTTTGATAAAGCCTATGTGGAAGCTGAGGAAAAAAAGCTCTATCGGCGGCAGATAAAAGCACGCGACCTGTATGCACGAATGATGCGCACGCTGGCGGAGACCGGCAACGGATGGATGGTCTTCAAGGACGCGTGCAACATCAAGAACAATCAGACAGGCGCGGCAGGGAATGTTGTTCACCTCTCGAACCTCTGCACGGAGATTACAGAGGTGACCTCCTCCGCGGAGACGGCGGTGTGCAACCTCGGCTCTGTTAATCTTTCGCGCCACCTCACCGATGGGGCGTTCGATTTTGAGAAGCTGGCCGCAACGGTGCGCCACGCGGTGCCGATGCTCGACCGCGTCATCGACATCAACTATTACCCCGTGCCCCAGGCAGCGGTGGCGAACAGCCGCTGGAGACCGGTGGGCTTAGGTGTTATGGGATTGCAGGATGTGTTCTTCCAGATGCGGATTCCATTTGATTCCGCAGAGGCGCGAATGCTCTCGGCCAAGATTCAGGAGGAGATTTACTTCCATGCGTTGAGCGCATCGTGCGATCTGGCGGAGCAGCATGGCCCACATGCTGCCTTTCAGGAGACGCGGGCCGCAAAGGGAGAGTTCCAGTTTGAGATGTGGGGCGCGACACCAACTGACAAAGAGCGCTGGGAGTTGCTCCGCGAGCGGATGAAGACGGTGGGGCTGCGTAACTCGCTGTTGATTGCGATTGCACCCACTGCGACGATTGCTTCGATCGTTGGCTGCTACGAGTGCATTGAGCCGCAGATCTCGAACCTGTTCAAGCGCGAGACGCTTTCAGGCGAGTTCATGCAGATCAATAAATATCTCGTGACGGAGTTACAGGCTCTTGGATTGTGGTCGGAGGAGGTTCGCTCGCGAATCAAGATGGCCGAAGGTTCGATTCAGAAGATCGCTGAGATTCCCGAGGAGCTGAAGCTGATCTATCGCACCGTATGGGAGATGCCAATGCGGGCGCTGATCGACATGGCAGCCGAGCGCGGCGCTTACATCGACCAGAGTCAGTCGCTGAACCTGTTTGCCGAGTCGCCAAACATTGGCAGGCTTAGCTCGATGTACATGTATGCGTGGAAGCGCGGGATCAAGACGACGTACTATCTGCGCTCGCGACCAGCGACGAAGATTGCAAAGACTACGGTTGCCGTTGGCAATCGCGTGGACCTACAAGCAGCAGCGAGCGCGAATGTCAGCTGCTCGCTCGATAACCCCGAGTCCTGCGAGGCTTGCCAGTAAAGGCGGAAAATAACTATGTCATCAAAAGTACCCAGCTCGATTCTCGATCCAGGCTTGTCTCTTACCCTGCGGCCCATGCAATATCCCGTGTTCTTCGAGATGTTCAAGGACGGGATCAAAAACACATGGACCGTAGAAGAGGTTGACTTCTCAACCGACCTCGTCGATCTGCGATCGCGGCTTACACCGGCTGAGATTCACCTGATTCAGCGGCTGGTCGCATTCTTTGCCACCGGCGATTCGATTGTCTCGAACAACCTTGTTCTGAATCTCTATAAGCACATCAACTCGCCCGAGGCGAGGCTTTACCTGTCACGGCAGCTGTACGAAGAGGCCGTGCATGTGCAGTTTTACCTGACACTGCTGGATAACTATGTTCCTGATCCAGATGCGCGGGCCGCTGCTTTTGCAGCAGTGGAGAACATCCCTTCGATTACGAAGAAGGCGCAGTTTTGCATGCGCTGGATGGATTCGATCCAGAAACTCAATGAACTGCGTACACCGGACGAGCAGAAACAGTTTGTTCTGAACCTGATCTGCTTTGCCGGGTGCATTGAGGGATTGTTCTTCTTTGCGGCGTTTGCTTATGTGTATTTTCTGCGCTCGCGTGGATTGCTGAATGGATTGGCTTCGGGAACGAATTGGGTATTTCGCGACGAGAGCTGCCACCTGGAGTTTGCGTTTGAGGTGGTGAATGTAGTGCGGACACAGCATCCGGAACTCTTCGACGCGGCACTCGAGGCCGACGTTGTGGTGATGATGAAGGACGCGGTGGAATGCGAGCTGCAGTTTGCCGAAGATCTGCTATCGGGCGGCGTTGCAGGTTTGTCTGTACGCGAGATGCGGCAGTATCTGGAGTACGTGGCGGATTCGCGCGTGGTTCGGCTGGGGATGAAGCCGATCTTCGGCTCGAAGAACCCGTTTGCCTTTATGGAACTGCAAGATGTGCAGGAGCTGGCGAACTTCTTTGAACGCCGAGTCTCTGCGTATCAGGTTGCGGTTGCCGGCGAAGTCGCTTTTCACGACGACTTTTAGCCGGAAGCAGACACCGCTTATCTTTGCAGAGCGGTGTCTGCCTTACTGGGTGTTGCGGTGACCTGAGATGGTGTGGGAAGCTGCGTCCTGTCCCATCCTCCGCCGAGTGCCTGGATCAGTTGCACCGAGGAGGTCATGCTCTGAATCTGGAGCGTGGCCAGCGTGCGCTGGTTGGTGAGCAGCGTAGTCTGCGCGGTGACGACATCGACGTAAGGATCGATGCCAGTCTTATATCGCTCCATCTCCAGGTCAACGAATTGTTGCGCCGATTGCACCGCCTCCTGCTCCTTGAGAATTTGCTGGGAGAGAATGCGAACCGAGGCGAGGTAGTCTTCAACCTGCTGGAAGGCAGTGAGTACGGTCTCGCGATAGGTGTCGACGCTGGCGTTGTAAGTCGCTCGATATTGCTGCGCGCCGGCGGTGCGGAGGCCCACATCGAGGATGGTCTCCGAGACGGATGGGCCTATCGACCAGAAACGGCTCGGCCAATCGAAGAGTTTTCCGAGAGACGAGCTGTTGAAGCCCCCCGAGGCACTGAGAACAAGGTCGGGGTAGAAGGCGGCGTCAGCGATGCCGATCTCCGCGTTGGCGACCGCCATGGCCCGCTCGGAGGAAGCGATATCGGGACGGCGCTCCAAAAGCTGGGAGGGCATCCCAATCGGGACAGCAGGGGGCGCAGCGTTGAGAGGCTTAACCGGAATGGAAAAGCTGGATGGATTGGTGCCGATGAGGACCGCGATTGCGTGCTCATACTGCGCGCGAGCAACGCCGAGATTGATGGATTGCGATTCGGCGCTCTGCAGAGTATTCTGCGCCTCGACGACAGAGATTTGGTCGTCTACTCCAGTCTCGTAGCGAGCGCGGGCCAGGTCGAGGGCTTTTTTATCGGATTCGATGGTGGCGCTGTAGAGCTCCTGCAGCGCATCCTGTCCACGCAGCTCAAAAAAGAAGACGGCGAGGTCGGCCTGTTCCGTGAGGCGCTCGTTCTCAAGGTCGGCGGCGCTGATCTGCGCCTGAAATCGTGCGGCGTCGATGGTGTTGCGAATGCGGCCCCAGAGATCCGGCTCCCACGAGACATCAAGGGGCAGAGAGATGAGCGAGCTTTGCGCTCCGGCGCTGGTGCCGCCCGTTCCCGTAGAATTTTTCAGGTTGGCCGATGAGCGCGAACGCGTAAATCCAGCGCCGACAGTCGCTGTGGGGAAGAGCTGAGAGCGGGCTTCGCGAACCAGGGCGCGGGCCACCATGAAATTTTGGAAATACTCTTTGACGTTCTGGTTGTTAATGTTGACCTGGTCTTCCAGCGAGTTCAATTCGGAGTCGTTGTAGATCTCCCACCACTTGCCATGGAGCATGGCATCCTGGGGCTGTGCAACCTTCCATCCATCGGTGTCCTTGAACTGCGTGGGCGATTCCTTGTAGGAGATCGGCGGAGCCTGCGCCGTCGCCGGAGGAGTGTGATATTTGGGGCCAACGCGGCAGCCGGTAAGAAGCACAGCCGCTGCGATGGCGGGATAGATGGCGGCTTTGAAGCGAAGAGTAGTCATATATTTAAACCGTGATGGCTCGCATTAATCTATTGCGGGGGTTGGACCGACCGCAGGATGAAAAGTGTGGCGCTTTCTGCCCTGGATGCGAAGACGCAGGCGATCGAGGGTGAGATAGACGACAGGAGTGGTGTAAAGGGTCAGGAGTTGGCTCACAAGAAGACCTCCTACAATCGTGATGCCCAGCGGGCGGCGAAGCTCAGAGCCCATGCCGGTTCCAAACGCAAGCGGGATGGCCCCAAACATCGCAGCCGTCGTGGTCATCAGAATGGGACGGAAGCGAAGCATACAGGCTTCGAAGATGGCTTCCTCAGGTGTTATTCCCTTCTCTCGCTCGACCTGAAGGGCGAAGTCGATCATCATGATGGCATTCTTTTTAACGATGCCGATCAGCAGTACGATGCCGATGATGGAGATGACGTTGAGATCCTCATGAAAGAGCAGGAGGGCAAGCATCGCGCCAACGCTGGCAGACGGCAGCGTCGACAGAATTGTAATGGGATGCACGAGGCTCTCGTAAAGAATGCCGAGGACGATGTAGACAGCAAAGAGAGCGGTCAACACGAGGATCGGCTCGGAGCCGAGAGAGTCCTGATAAGCCTGCAGCGTGCCGGCAAAGAAGCCATGAACCGTGGAAGGAATGCCCAGGCGATCCTGCATCTGGTCGATGGCAAGAGTCGCGTCGCTCAGCGAGACGCCGGGAGCGAGATTGAATGAGATGGTGTTGGAAGGAAACAGCCCGGTATGCGGCAGAGACAGCGGAATCGTATCGGACCTGCTCGTCGCCATGGTGTAAAGAGGAACATTGCCGGTCACTGTTGTATTGGCAATTCCGCCGGGACGCAGGTAGATACTTTTTAAGCCTTCGGGGCTCTGCCAATATGGAGGCGCTACCTCAAGGACGACATAGTACTGATTGAGCTGGGTGTAGATCACGGAGACTTCGGATTGACCGAAGGCACTGTAGAGAGACGAGTCGAGCGACTGAGCGGTCTGGCCCAGGCTGGCAGCTTTGACGCGGTCATAGTTCAGCAGCAGGTCGAGGCCACCGTTCTGCTGGTCGGTATTGACGTCCTGCAGGCCGGGCAGATGCTTCATGTGCTCCAGCACGATCGGGCCCCATTTTGCGAGATCGACGATGTTGTCGGCCTGGAGCGTGTATTGATACAGAGCGCTGCTCGATCGGCCGCCGATGCGAAGGTCCTGCGAGGCCTGCAGGAAGGTAGCGGCTCCGGTAAGCTTATTCAACTTCGGTCGCAGGCGGTCGATCACGGCCTCGGCGCCGATCTTTCGTTCGCTCAGCGGCTTCAGGGTCGTATAGACGAAGCCTCCATTGCCGCCCCCCGTAAAGGCAATAACGGTTTGAACAGCAGGATCTTTCTCGATAACGTCCTGCACTTGTTTCACGGCCTTGTCCATCGCCGGGAACGAGATATCCTGCGGACCCTGAATTCCACCAGCGATCGCGCCCGTATCCTGCTGGGGAAAGAAGCCTTTGGGAATCTTGATGACGATAGCGAAATTCAGAAGAATCGTAAGAAAGAGAACGGTGAGCGTGAGACCCGGATTTTCGAGGACCCAATGCAGGGTGCGGCGGTAGAGGGAGAGCACCCATTCAAAAAATCTCTCGTTCGCCATGTAGAGGCGGCCATGCGTTTGCTTGTGCTCATCTTTCAGGATGTAGGCGCACATGGTGGGCGTGGTCGTCAGCGAGATGACCATCGAAACCAGGATGGCCGTTGAGAGCGTGATGGCAAATTCGCGGAAGAGGCGGCCAACGATTCCGCCCATCAGGATCAGCGGAATGAAGACCGCGATCAGCGAGAAGCTGATCGACATGACGGTGAAGCCGATCTCCTGCGCGCCTTTGATCGTCGCAGCAAACGAGCTCATACCGGCTTCGAGATGGCGCGTGATATTTTCCATCACGACGATCGCGTCGTCGACGACAAAGCCTGTGGAGATGGTGAGCGCCATCAGCGAAAGGTTGTCGATGCTGTAGCCGCAGAGATACATCACCGCCAGTGTGCCGATCAGCGAAACTGGCACCGCGACCGCTGGGATGAGCGTTGCGCGCGCATTCCGAAGGAAGACGAAGACAACCAGGATGACGAGAACGATGGAAAGAAGCAACGTCCATTCCACGTCGTGAACCGAAGCCCGAATGGTGGTGGTGCGGTCGAGCATGACCGTAATGTCGATTCCCTGCGGAATCGAAGCCTTCATCGAAGGAATCGCGGCAAGGATTCGGTCATTTGTGTCGATGATGTTGGCGCCCGGCTCACGGTGAATGATGATATTGATGGCGCGTTTGCCGTTGAGATATCCACCGTTGCGGATGTTCTGCACGGAGTCGATGACGTCCGCTACATCGGACAGATGAATGGCGGCGCCATTCTTGTAGCCGACGATCAGCGGTCGATAGTCCACTGCCTTCGAGATCTGGTCGTTGGCGAGAATATCTGCAGTGATATTGCCGTCTGTAATCTGTCCTTTGGCGAGGGCAGAATTCTGCAGGCTGAGTTGCGACTGCAGATTGGCCATGGTAAGGCCATAGCTCGCGAGCTTCGTGGGATTCACTTCGACGCGAACAGAGGGGAGCGCGCCGCCGCCGACATTTACCTGACCAACGCCCTCAATCTGCGAAAGCTTTTGCTGAAGGACAGTCGAGGCTTCATCGTAGAGTTTCCCCGGATCGTACTTGTCGGACGTCAGCGTAAGAATCATGATCGCAGCGTCAGCCGGGTTTACTTTGCGATAGGTCGGGTTTCCCGGCAGGTTGGCCGGAAGATACGTACGCGCCGCGTTGATGGCTGCCTGGACATCGCGAGCCGCGCCATCGATGTTGCGGTTCAGGTCGAACTGGATCGTGATCTGGGTTGAGCCGAGACTGCTCGAAGAGGTCATCTCGGTGACGCCGGCGATATGGCCAAACTGACGCTCAAGTGGAGTGGCCACAGACGAAGCCATGATCTCGGCGCTGGCACCGGGGAGGCCCGCCTGAACTGAAATCGTAGGAAAATCGACCTGCGGCAATGGGGAAACAGGAAGTACAGTGAAAGCGATCGCGCCCACGACAGCAATCGCAATCGTGAGTAGGGTGGTGGCTACAGGCCGATGGATAAAGGGCGCGGAGATATTCATGGCTGCCCCGCGGATTGCGGCTCATTGCGCTCCGGGTGTGGGCTTCCCCGTTTGCTGGAGAAGCGCGTTGCGATGCCATCGAAGAAGATATAGATGACGGGTGTGGTGTAGAGAGTGAGGACCTGGCTGAGAAGCAGGCCGCCGACCATGGCGATTCCGAGTGGCTTGCGCAGCTCAGAGCCTTCGCCGGATCCAAAGGCCAGGGGGACACCTGCCAGCAATGCGGCCATCGTCGTCATCATGATGGGACGAAAGCGAAGCAGACACGCCTCGTAGATGGCATCGGCCGCACTCTTCCCTCGCTCTCGCTCGGCTTCGAGGGCGAAGTCCACCATCATGATGCCATTCTTCTCGACAATACCTATGAGTAGAACAAGTCCTATGATCGCGACGATGCTGAGGGACCGATGAAAGATAATGAGCGCGAGAAACGCGCCTACTCCGGCAGAAGGAAGCGTGGAGAGAATCGTGATCGGATGAATGAAGCTCTCGTACAAAACGCCGAGCACGATATAGACAGTGATGAGGGCCGCAAGAATCAGAAGCGGCTCGTTCGAGAGCGAGTTGCGGAAAGACGCGGCTGTTCCTTCAAAATCCGCCTGGATGCTGGCCGGCATGTGCATGTCTTTTTGCACTTTGGTGATGGAATCGATCGCGCCGCCGAGCGAGCCGTTCGGAGCCAGATTGAACGAGACGGTAATCGCCGGGAACTGTCCCTGATGGGTGATCGAGAGCGGTTCCGTTGTGCGCTCAAAGTGCGAGAACGCGCTGAAGGGTACGGCGTTGCTGGTAGCCGAGCTTGTTGCTCCTGCAGAACCGGAACCAGTGTTGATGGTAGCGGCGCTCGAAGTGAGCGGACTGGCGGGGGGAGACAGCGTATTCGCAGAGGGAGTGTAAAGCGCAGAGGTGGTCAGCGAATTGGAACCCGCCGAGGTGGACCCGCGCCCGGAGGCAGACGAGCCGCCAGCGCCGCTGGTTCCCGCGGCAGCGTTGGATTGGATATAAAGATGGGTCAGCATGTTGGGGTCGAGCTGAAACTGCGGCTGCGCCTCAAGAATCACATGGTACTGATTGAGCTGCGTGTACATCGTATTGATCTGGCGCTGCCCAAAGGCGTCGTAGAGCGTGTTGTCGATCGTCGTGGGAGCAATGCCCAGGCGCGACGCAGTTGCGCGATCGATGACGAGATCGATGGCGAGGCCGCCCATCTGCTGGTCGGTCGCAACATCTTCAATTCCCGGCAGATGTTTCAGCTTGTCGACGAAACGGGCTGTCCACTCGTTCAGCTCATTCTGGTCCGGGTCTTCGAGCGTGTACTGATATTGCGTGCGGCTGACGCGATCATCGACCGTGATGTTCTGCACAGGCTGCATATAAAGTTCCATGCCCTGCACATCTTTCAGCTTCGTTTGCAGGCGGCGGATGACATCCGAGGCACTGAGACTCCTCTGCGACAACGGTTTGAGATTGATGGACATTCGGCCACTGTTGATCGTGGTGTTGGTTCCGTCGGCGCCAATAAAGGATGAGAGGCTCTGAACGGCCGGGTCATCAAGAATGATCTTTGCAAGCTCCTTCTGCTTGATCGCCATCGTCTTGGAACCAATCGTCGGCGGGGCCTGCGAGATAGCCTGGATCACGCCGGTATCCTGCACCGGGAAGAAGCCCTTGGGAATGATGATGTAAAGAAAGACCGTAAGCACCAGCGTCGCGAGCGCAACCAGAAGCGTGATCGTCCGATAGCGAAGAACGACTGTGAGCGTGCGTCCGTAGAAGGCAATCATGCTCTCGAAGACGCGTTCGGAAGACTTGAAGAAGCGTCCCTGCTGCTCCGGCGGAGTGTGCTTGAGGATGCGGGACGCCATCATCGGCGTCAAGGTGAGCGAGACGATGGCCGAGATGATGATGGTGACGGCAAGGGTAACGGCGAACTCGCGGAAGAGGCGTCCGACGATATCTCCCATGAAGAGCAACGGAATCAAAACCGCGATCAGAGAAACCGTCAGCGACATGATGGTGAAGCCGATCTGCTCGGCGCCCTTGAAGGCGGCCTCCATCGGCGAGTCGCCATCCTCCAGATAGCGCGAGATGTTTTCGATCATGACGATGGCATCGTCCACAACGAAGCCGGTGGAGATGGTAAGCGCCATAAGCGATAAGTTGTCGAGACTGTAGCCGAGAGCGTACATCACCGCAAACGTTCCGACGAGAGACAGCGGCACAGCAACGCTGGGGATGATGGTGGCGTACAGATTCCTCAGGAAGAGGAAGATCACCATCACGACGAGGCCGACGGTGAGCAGCAGCTCGAATTCGACGTCGTTGACCGAGGCCTGGATGCCGGTGGTAAGGTCGGTCAGCGTGGTGATCTGAATGCCTGCGGGCAGGTCTGCCTGCAACTGCGGCAGGATCTTCTTGATGCTCTTGACGACGTTGATCGTATTGCCGCCGGGCTGTCGCTGGATATTGACGATGACCGCGGGCGTCTGGTCCATCCACGCCGCCTGAAC
>NZ_DATKQC010000444.1:0-3848 GCF_035532915.1 Edaphobacter sp. | reverse complement strand
GCCGCGGCGTACCATCCAGCTCGAACAGAGATTCGCCCGTGAGAATCTAGAAGAATTCCTCGAACGGCGGCGCGTTCAGAAAAATCTAAAGCTCCCCCTACAGTTCAGTCGACTGGCTGCTCACCAGCGCATGCGCTTTGGCGATGAACTCCGCGAGCGGCATTGAGCCCTGATCGCCCTTGCCGCGGGTGCGGACGCTGACGGCATTCGCCGCAGTTTCCTTGTCTCCCATGATTAGCAGGTAGGGAATCTTCTGCATGGTCAGGTCACGAATTTTGGCGTTCATTTTTTCGTTGCGGTCATCGAGTTCAACCCGCAGGCCGGCTAGTTGTAACTGTTGCTGGACCTTTTTCGCGTAGTCGATGTGCTTCTCGCTGATGGGCACCAGGCCGACCTGCACGGGAGCGAGCCACAGCGGAAACGCGCCCGCGTAGTGCTCGATCAGCACGCCAAAGAATCGCTCGACCGACCCGAACAAAGCGCGGTGGACCATGACGGGCTGGTGGCGCTCGCCATCTTCGCCGACGTACTCGAGTTCAAAACGCGCGGGCAGATTGAAGTCGAACTGCACCGTGGAAAGCTGCCAGAGACGGCCAAGAGCATCGACCAGCTTGATGTCGATCTTGGGGCCATAAAACGCAGCTTCGCCGACAATGGTTTTGTAGGGAATGCCCTTTCGCTGCAGCACGCGTTCGAGTGAGCCAATCGCCAGCGCCCAATTATCTTCCGAGCCGACGAAGCTGGCTTTGTCCTTGGGGTCCCAGGTAGAAAGCTCCACCTTGAACTCCGCAAACCCGAAGGTCTTCAGCACTGCATCGGCAAAGTCGATGCACGCTGCAACTTCGTCTTCAATCTGCTCCGGAGTACAGAAGATGTGAGCATCGTCCTGAGTAAAGCCGCGCACGCGAAGCAAGCCGTGCATGGTGCCGCTGCGTTCGTAGCGATAGACATTTCCAAGCTCCGCGTAGCGCACCGGAAGATCGCGATAGCTTTTTGGCGTGTTCTTGTAGATCAGGATGTGGCCAGGGCAGTTCATCGGCTTCAACTGATAGTCGGCATCGTCCAGTTCGATCGGCGTGTACATGTTCTGGGCATAGAAACCCGCATGCCCACTGATCTTCCACAGTTCATGGCGCATCACATGCGGGGTGAAGACCATATCGTAACCGCGACGGATGCATTCATCGCGCATCCAGTCTTCCATCAACTTGCGGATGATGCCGCCCTTGGGATGCCAGAAGACGAGACCGGGTCCGGCGATGTCCTGAATGGAGAAGAGGTCAAGCTGTTTGCCAAGAACGCGATGATCGCGGCGCTGCGCTTCTTCCAGACGCGCGAAATGTTCCTCCATCTCTTTCTTCGAGAAAAAGGCGGTGCCGTAAATGCGCTGCAGCTGCGGATTCTTCTCATCCCCAAGCCAGTAGGCGCCCGCGATACTCATCACCTTGAAAGCCTTGACGCGACTGGTGGAAGGCACATGAGGGCCACGACAAAAGTCGACAAATGCGCCGTTGCGATAGAGAGAGATTTTTTCGCCGGGCTGCGTGAATCGCTCAATGAAGTGCATCTTCATGAAGACGTTTTCCGCCTTGAAGCGCAACAAGCCCTCGTCGCGCGGCTCCCACTCGCGAACAAATTTCTCATCGCGAGCGACGATGACCGCCATGCGATCTTCGATGGCTTTCAAATCCTCCGGCGTGAAGGCCGTGGAACGGTAGAAGTCATAAAAGAAGCCGCTGTCGGTGGCGGGACCGTGGCCGAGCTTGGTTTCTGGAAATAACTCCAGCACGGCGGTTGCCATGACGTGGGCGGCGGAATGACGCACGACCTTGAGCGCCTCAACATCTTTTTCGGTGAGCAGGCGCAGGGCCACGTCTTCGGTCAGCGGCGTGGTTAGGTCGACGAGGCGTTCGCTGGCGGCATCCTCGGCGGCGTACATTGAAGATTCACTGGCGGATTTCTCCTCGTCCGTCGCGGTGGAAGCGGCGTGGACGGATTGAGCCTGTAGTGGAGATATTTGGGCGACGACCGCGGCCGCAGCCAGACGAGGCGAGATGTCGGTGGCAATCGACAGGGGAGTTGTTCCGGCGGGCACGGTGCGGGCGCTGCCATCGGGCAGTTGCACCTGAATCGATCTTGCATCTATGTTCATGTTGGTTCCTAAATGATCGCAGATATCAGGATAGGTGGTTTTTGCGGTGTCCGTCGAGCGAGGGCCCTGATTCCTGAGTGAGGTGGTTGCATGCATGAGCTGTCTGGTTTCGGATCACCGGCGGCACTGATCTTCTGGGTGGCATTGTGCGTTGCTATAGGGTTGATCTCCGGCCTACTGACGCGGAGAGCCATCCCGAGTTGGTATGCAAGTCTGCGCAAACCGTCTTTCAATCCGCCAAACTGGATCTTCGGACCGGTTTGGACCACGCTGTACATTTTGATGGGCGTGGCTGCATGGATGATATGGGGCCAGCCAGTGTCGCAACTGCGAACCTACGCGCTGGCGTGGTTTCTGATCCAGTTAGGATTGAATTTTCTGTGGAGCCTGATCTTCTTTCGCTGGCATGCGATTGCGGGCGCGCTGGGAGAGGTCAGCATTCTATGGCTGGCCATTCTGGCGACCATGGTGCTGTTCTGGGAACTGCATCCGCTGGCCGGCTGGCTGATGGTGCCGTACCTGGTGTGGGTCAGCTTTGCAACCGTGTTGAACCTGGCAGTTTTTCGGCTGAATCGGAATCGGTGATTCTCCCAGGTTAGCTGCGGGAACGCGGAGCGACCGAATATTTGAGTGATTGCTAGTCGTCATCCTTGTAAAACGTGATGTCGAGCGTGCGCAGATAGGTGTGCAAGCCGGCATCCTGAATCGGTGTCAGGTAGGCGCGCTCGCCAGACTCATTGCGATGCTCATGCCAGTAGCCCGGCGGAGTGACAAAAGCCGCGCCGGATTTCCAGTCGACCCGGGTGGGATTTTTGATATGGCCGTCGGAGCCTAATTCTGTGCCGACCAGGGTGTAGCAGCCGGGCTTGGCATCGATAATCAGGTCCAGTGCGACCGATTGGTGACGATGCGGCAGCTGGCGGGTGTTGGGCTCGATCAGGCCATACATCGCCCACAGCACGTGGGTCACGGTCATGGTTTGCATGCAGCCAGGATTGCCGAGAATCAGGCTGACGCGGCTGCGGGTGGCGGCCTGAGGATCGTTCGCGGCCTGCTCCAGCGCTTTCGTCAATTCGCTGCGGGTGTAGTGGGCCGGAGCGAAACGCGGATGGCTGCGTTGCACACCGAGATAGTCGAGCAGCGGCTGATCGTTGACCCAATAAAGCGCGGAGGTTTCCTGAGCGCGATGCCGCGCGGTGCTGCCGGGCAGCGTAAAAAAATCTCCCTGGGACCAGCGAATTTCACGATCGCCTACGTTGGAGACGCCGCTGCCGCAGATGACATAAAACAGCTCCGAAGTCGAATTGGCGGAAGTCTCGAGGGTGTCGCCGGCTTCGATGCGCAGAAAGCTGGCGGCGAGTGAGGGCGTGCTGGCGGGGGCGGCAGACTTGAGCGCTTTCGACAGATCGAGCGGGATGATGCGGCTGGGACCGGTCGCGTACAGGTCCGCGGCAAACTCCGCATAGGGAATCGCAGGAACGCTTCCCGAAGAAACTGGGTCGGCGGCCGAGCTGTACTCAAACATCAGGGCGTTTTGCTCGGCGCTGTTTTCTGTGGCTGGCACTGCGGATGACTTGGTTTCGGGATGGGTGAGCGTGCTCATGGGTCAACCTCCGTCAGCGGCTGGCACCGCTACAGAACATTATAAGAATTGGACGGCTGGCTACAAAAGTTTGGCGGCGGACTGGGCGAAGTA
>NZ_DATKQC010000443.1:0-5348 GCF_035532915.1 Edaphobacter sp. | reverse complement strand
CGTGGAATTGCGTGGCGGCTGGCCAATTCGCTGGCGTTGCGGCAATTTGTGTGCATCGGTTTGACGGAGCAGACGCCGGATCATTCGACGATCTCGCGGACGCGGCGTTTGATCGACCTGGACACGCACCGCGCGGTGTTTGCCTGGGTATTGTGTTTGCTTGCGGATCGGGGCCTGATCGAGGGCAAGAGAGTGGGCATCGATGCGACCACGCTGGAGGCCAACGCCGGGGCCCCCAGCGACAGGTTTTCGTCGCTGGGGTGGAACGCGGCCATGCGCTCGATCGTGCGGCGGGACACGGGGGAAAGTTATGAGGAGTTTCTGACGGGGTTGGCGAAAACGTCGGGGATGGAGACGCCGACGCGCGGGGACCTGGCGCGACTGGACCGCAAGCGAAAGAAGCGCGCGTCGAACAAGGAGTGGAAGAGCCCTGTGGACGCTGATGCGCGCGTTGCGAAGATGAAGGACGGGCGCACACACCTGGCGCACAACGCCGGGGTCCCCGCGGACAGGTCTTCGTCCGTGGGGTGGAAGGCCGAGCACGCGGTGGACCTGGACACGGGCGCGGTGGTGGCGGTGACCTTGCAGGAAGCCGATAAGGGCGACACAACCACGTTGGACATGACGCTGTGCGAGACCGGCGAAGCGGTGGCGGAGTTGGCGGTGCGCGAGGCCGAGCAGCGACCAGATGAGAAGCCGAAGGTGAGCGTCAATGGAATCGAAGAGATAGTAGCCGACAAGGGGTATCACGCGGGCGCGGTGTTGGAGCGGGTGAAGATCTATCGAGTGCGGAGTTACATCCCGGAGCGGGAGCAGAAGGGGCGGCGCAACTGGGAAGGCAAAGCGGAACAGCAGCAGGCGCTGTACGCCGACCGGCGGTGGGTGCACGGCAACTACGGCAAGAGCCTATTGAAGAGACGCAGTGAACTGGTGGAACGCAGCTTCGCTCACTGCTACGACACCGGCGGCATGCGGCGTACCCACCTGCGCAAGCACGACAACATCCTCAAGCGGCAACTGATCCACGTGGGAGCCTTCAATCTGAGCCTGATCTTCCGCCGCCTGCTCGGCGCTGGCACTCCGCGGGAGTGGTACAACCTGGGAAAGAGCCTGTATTTGTTCCTGAGGGCGCTGTTTACGCGTCAGCAGCGTCGAATCCGGCTGTGCCGAGAGAATATCCCGGCTCAGCGCGCGATCTTGCTTGTCAAATCGGCTTCAACGGCTCGCGCCAGGACATGCCGGAGATTCAGTACTTGCATCACGGGCTGTTAGGCTATGCATAATTCAGGTGCTTTATCTGTCCTTTTCTTGACTCATGCGGTCCACATAGCTAATGTAAAAACCAACCAGCGTCGCTTCGCTCCGACACTGCCCCACATCGTCGGAATCAGCGGACCACTTCAACGGAATATGCACCTGGGTCGGGAGGCAAGACTTGATTACCCATTCAACCGAGCACTGGATAAGAACGGTCGAAAAGGGTAGAACCAACCACACACTCTGTGCGTTGACGAGTGCCCTTCGTTTGCTATCAGGTAAGCACATTCGCGTTCCAAAACATGCTTATCCGGGCTTGAGCCCGTCACGAGTTGCCCGATTGCTGCAGGTTGGAAATGGCGCCTGCGATCTGCTTCTGTCGGCCGGCCGACAAAGAACGCTGGTATCGGGGGAACGTCTTGAATATCTTGCCGGCGACATTGAGTACTTCACGGATCATGTTTTTCGACGTTGGTGGAGCTTGTTGGGTGTAAAACGGCCATTTTTTGTGGTGAATGGTACAGATCCAAGCGAATCAATCGCGGCCGTCACGGGCTGCGACACACAACCGTTGCCCCGGCTTTGCCTCTCAACCCATTGTGTCGTCGTAATCATGGCCAATTGGAGGGGGACTCCGGCTGTACTGCATTATGCTGCCTGCGATAAAGCAATCGCCGAGTTGGGGCGTCAAGCAAATAGTCTTGGAATTGCCTCATCCGACCCGCAAATTCGGCACCTCGTACCTCGCTTGCTTGCGCATGCTAATCTCGAAAACGGCGCAGCAGTCTTGGTGCAATCACGAATTCCCGCAGGATCTTTCGAGTTCAGTTGGCGCCGTATCGATGCTGCCACGGAACTATGGCTATCCCGCAATCCAAGAAGCGAGGATGGGGGCAGGGCCTGGGTGGGCCAGCGGCTGGTTCAGTTGTGCGCGTTTCTTCCTCGTTTTCAAGATTTGCTCATCCCGGCTACAGACGCCCTGCTGGACTGGTGTGAGGCGGCGCGCATTCCGGGCGATCTTACGCATGGAGACTTTTGGCTCGGAAATGTGCTTTTCAGCGGTGATACTGTCTCGGGAATCATCGATTGGGAGTGGGCTCAAAAAGATGGGTTTGTATTGGTAGATGCCTTGTACATGCTGCTCATGTCAACTGCTGCCGCGAATGGGGGCCGTGTTTCGCATTATCTCCGTCAACTTTGGGCCGACGAGATTGGTGACGCGGCACTGCAAGAGAGGATAGCCAAACTGCGCATTCAGTCCGGCATGGACAAAGACGATCTGAAATTCATTGCTTTACTGCTCTGGTTCGGCGTCCTTTGGCAAAAAGCAATGCGAGGCGGAATGCCATCTACCTCATGGTTGGAGGATATGATTCCACGCACAATGCCCGCGATAGAGAAATGGCTCAGTCGGTGTTCAAAGACGAGTGGGATATGCGCAGCTTAAGTAATCTGGAATTTTGTCCCAGGTTCTGCCAGGTGGGTGATTTGCGGGTCAATTGGATAGCCTGAGTCAGATGACGAATTCTTCGGTGAGCACGGAGCCAGGGAAGGACGGCCGGCTGGACGCTGTTTCTGCGCGAGTGGAGAGAGCACGGGCGGCGAAAGGATTTCTTAAGACACCACCGATCACAAGCGGGTAGAAGATTTCCAGGCCGCTTTCTTTTAGAATAAATCACATAGTTACCTGAATAATGCACAAGGCCATTTGGCAACCTCCGAGAATCCTGTTTTAGAACTGTAGGGACGCGAAGTTCACAGCTTCGCGAACTGATTTTCAGGAGTCACCCAAATGGTGAGCGGCAATCGGAGTGGCGCAGCGGAATAGCTCTCTACGCACTGAAAGGCGGGAGACGGGAGGCCGGGCTGGTGCGGTCCAGAGCCTGTATCTGGCTCTTCTCATCGACGCTGAGCACCAACGCGTGCTCGGGTGGATCAAAATAGAGGCCGACGATATCTTCGAGCTTGGCGGCAAACTCGGGTTCGTCGCTGATCTTGAAACTCTCGATGCGGTGCGGCTTCAGTCCATGCGCTCGCTAAATGCGCCCTACGCTGGACTTTGACATGCCCGCCAGTCGCGCCATCTTGCTGCGCGATCATTGAGTGGAGTTGGCCGGCGTGCTCTGCGTGGTTTTGGCGACGACTTCGGCAACTTTTTAGGCGGTGATCGTCGACGTGCGGCCCGGTCGCGGCGCATCCTTTACCAATCCGGCCACTCCCTGGGCCAGAAACCGACTGCGCCATCGGGAAGCCATAAGCGGCGCCACTGACATGTGCTCGGCGATATGCTTATCCTGAAGTCCGGCTGCCGCAAGCAAGACGATGCGGCAGCGCTCGACCACGCGCACCGGCGTGGTCCGCCGGCGCACAAGATTCTGCAATTCCGCCCGTGCTTGCGAACTCAGATGGATCGCTGGCGCTACGCGCATGTCGGTCACCTCAACTGTATATGAGATGACAAACGCTTTATAATAGATTCTGGCGGACTACACTAACTTATTGGAGCTTGCCTTTGACGGCACTGTATACGTGAGCTGTATACTATGGGAATTCATTACTCGGAAGATGTCGCTGAGATCGATAACCGTCATAATGGAACCTATTCGGACTGCCCCCTTCGTTACGACTCTCTCCGCGCTAGCGGAGGTCGGTCTGCAGCCGTGCTTAATGAGAGCAGATGCCGATATAACGACCTGGGAAAAAGAGCTTGACCTGATCGTATTGCCATCCAAGCTACAGGCGATCCTCCGCGTGCTGCGCGATCTTGGATGGGAGATTGGGAACACGGGCTTTTTCGATCCCTCAAGGCGTCATCTCCTGCTTTGGTCAGATGACCGCTTCCTGAGGATTGATCTGTACTCCAAGATCGTGAGCTCCGGGCTCGAGTACATCAATGCCGACCGCTACTTGGCTGGAGCTACATTGCAGGGGGACGTGTATGTTCCTCATGCAGGGAATTGGCTGCTTCACGTGGTGGTGAACACTATTCTAGAGAAGCGGCGTCTCCGTGAAGACTACTTTCCCAGGATAGCGAGTGTACTTCAGAATCGGGACGCGGTCCGGCAGGCTATGGTCGAAGCGAGGCGTTTAGGTCTTGGCTATTTGTTCGAGGGCGATCCTGAACTTGGCTTCCTCTTCGACGAAACCCAGATCGCCGGTCTGAAGGTTGATGTGCGAAAGGCGCTGCTAAAGGCGCGGACGGCAAACAAAGTGAGGTTTGTCTGGCGTTGGACTATGCAAACAATCGGCAAGAAGCTGGCACTGCGGCCTGGCTTCAGCATTGCCGTAATTGGCCCGGACGGCGCGGGGAAAACAACATTCCTATCCACCCTGGAGGCGGTGCTGAACGGGAATGGTATCGAGACACGGACCGTCTACTTTGGGCCATGGGAGCGGCCATGTCTGCCGAGCACTAAATGGCTGAGGAGCCTGGGAGCCGATCCACTGGACATTGGTGAGAATTCGCCTGCCCGAAGAACTGCCGCAAAGCTCCTCAAAGCTCATCTGCGACGTATATTGTATTACGCCAACTTCCTGCCCGAAATGTGGGCTCGGTACTTCGCGCGCGTGTGGCCCGCCGTGCTGGAACGGCACATCGTGCTCCTTGACCGGCACGCAGTCGATCTCGAGACAGGGTACTATAACCAACCCATACAGAATTGCGGGTGGCTTCGTTTACTGCTTGCGCGACTGAGCCCTCGCCCGCGCATGCTGATCTTGTTAGACAACGACGCTGAGGTCATCTGGAACCGGAAGAAAGAGTTCCCGCTCGCTTTGATCGAGAGTGCGCTCCGCCGCTACAGAGAGGTGGCTCAGGCGTACGGGATGATCGTTATTAAAACCGAACGACCGCCGGAGCAGTTAGTCGGCGATCTGATGAACCGGCACTGGCGCAACTTCGTCCGTATGCGGAGGGATGGTCTGCCATTCCTGAGGATGCGGTGAGCGTGCCGTGCTATATGGGTCCGACCTTGTTCGTCTGCGCTTAGTGATAAACATCATGGTTCTGCCTATGCGCTTGAACCTGAATAATGTACAGGGCCATTTGGAATCCCCTGAGAATCCTGTTTTAGAACAGCAGGGACGCGAAG
>NZ_DATKQC010000442.1:0-31478 GCF_035532915.1 Edaphobacter sp. | reverse complement strand
CAAAGGCATCATGAGACAGCATCTCCCAATTGCTCAGGAATACCCACGTTTACCCACAGTATTTCTTAGGGGTACCCACAAAAATCCCCACAGTGAGGGCTTTTTCTAGGTTTTCGGGGAGGGATGATGCTTGTATCTTATTGATTTGATTGGCTCCTGAGGTAGGACTCGAACCTACAACCCTTCGGTTAACAGCCGAATGCTCTGCCATTGAGCTACTCAGGAATATGGGGACGCGAAGAAAAATCGCGTTGCGCTAAGACATTTATAACAAATGCGAACGAGGGGGTCAAAGGCTTTGGTAATTGATGCAAAGAAAAGATATTTTCAAACTATTCAACCCATCGCAGAAAAGGGAAACAATCCCTCGAACCCGTTCGTTTCACCTACGGAGGAAATTCCAACGGCGCGCGAAATTGAGGGTCGTTGAAGATAGCTTACAGTTCGTATTTTTGACTATGGATAAAGAAGGACGGCGATATTGTAAGCAGTGAAGGGGGTAGAAGCGCTTTCGGAACACGCTCCCACTACTGCCTGATGATACTTTCCCGTACTCAGCCGAGACTCGAGCTGGGCAGGTAGCTGGGCAATGTTGTGGGCGGTGTAGCGCATGATGTACCACGGTTGGCGGGAGCCCGCATAACCGGTTGGCATACTGCACGTCTCGCGGGCATCTTTCTCGCTTATGACCTTGCCGTTGCCTATCTGCATGCCGGACTTTGCGAGCAGGCTAGCAACTGCTGATTCCTGCGCGTTGAAGCTCAGCGGTTGAACCAGATCGGCGAAATCCTCGACTGCGTAGTATTCGTGATCACGTACGACCACCGAAATGCCGACGGCGTCGACATTGGGATCCAGAAGATTTTTTCTATGCCCTTCCGAGTGCATCCAAAGATCGTGGATCATCGCCGCGACCGGGGCTTCGGCTACGTTTTCAGAGATGAGGCTGAAGTGTGCGCCGGCGTTCGCTCCACGCTCGGAGAGCTTCGGTTCCCCCGGAAATTGGTGGGAGATATCGCGATGAGCCGCCATCTCACCAGCGTGCGCGAGTGCAGCCTGGGCGAGTGTAGGGTCGAAATGAAGCGGTTGCAGTCCCCTCGCTATGCGATCCTGATTGGCTGCGGCGAGGAGAAACTGCTCAGCAACGCTGGTCGAGGTATTGAAGATGGACTGTGCGCGCAGAGCTGGAGTGATTGCGAGAATCAGAGCCGCCGCTGCCACCATCCAGCTCGTCCTGCGTGATACACGGCGCTCTGGGGAGGGCTCCATGTAGTTGATTCTAGGTATCCGAGATAACTTAGGGCATACCACTTTCGGGGTACTACGCCACGCACTTCCCTGCTATCAGCTTGATGGAACATGATCCAGGAGCTGGCTGCGAACAGCTTCCCATGTGATACGAATACCCTGCTCGAGGCTGGTGGTGTGGTGCCAGCCAAGGTCATGAAGGCGACTTACATCCATGAGCTTGCGCGGGGTGCCATCGGGCTTTGTGGTATCGAAGACAAGTTGGCCATTGAAACCAAGGACCTGAGCAACGATCCTGGCCAGTTCGCGGATGGTAACGTCTTCTCCGGTTCCGATGTTGACCAGTGGCGGAGTGTCTTCGTTGAGCAGGGAGTTGTAACGGGTGTCATCGAGGTTCATCAGGAAGAGGCAGGCCTCTGCCAAGTCATCCGAATAGAGCAATTCGCGGCGGGGAGTTCCAGTTCCCCATACGATAACCTCGTTGGCACTGGATTTGATGGCCTCGGCCGTCTTGCGGATCAGCGCAGGCAGGACGTGCGAGTTGGCGAGGTCGAAGTTGTCATTGGGGCCATATAGATTGGTCGGCATGGCTGCAAGATACTTCGTTTTGTACTGCCGGTTATAGCTCCAGCACATCTCGATGCCTGCGATTTTGGCTAGCGCATACGGGCGGTTGGTGGGCTCGAGCGGGCCGGTAAGCAGACAGGACTCGGGCATGGGCTGCGGGGCGAATTTGGGGTAGATGCAGGAGGAGCCGAGGAAGAGCAACCGGTCGACATGATTAACTCGGCTGGCTTCGATAATGTTGGTCTGAATGATGAGGTTGTCGCGGACAAAGTCGGCAGGGTAGTTGTTGTTGGCGAGAATCCCGCCTACTTTGGCTGCAGCGAGGAAGACGTATTCGGGCATCTCCGTGGCAAAGAAATCATTCACTGCAGTGGTATTAAGCAGGTCCAATTCGACACGGGTGCGAGTAAGCAGGTTGGTATAGCCCTGGGCGGTAAGAGCGCGCTGGACGGCTGATCCTACGAGTCCTCGATGGCCGGCAATGTAGATACGGGAGTCTTTTTTCATACATTTAATTAGATGATTGCGCTTGGTTTTTGACTGGTACTCGAAACAAGTGACCTCGCGAACAGGGGAGGAGGAAGATCCAGAAATCTTTCCCTTTTCCGTTAGCCCAGCGTCAGACGGATAAGGAGGCACCGTACGTGTTATGTTTCGCGGACGCTGTAGGCGTCAAAGCCGTGCTTTCTCACGAGCGCGTCACGTTGCGCCGCTTTCAGGTCAGACTCGACCATCTCTTTGACAAGTTGATCGAAGCTGGTGCGTGGGGTCCAGCCCAGTTCGCGTTGAGCCTTCGCCGGGTCGCCGAGAAGCGTCTCTACCTCGGTCGGGCGGAAGTAGCGCGGGTCAACCGCTACAACTACGTTGCCCTTTGCGTCGAGTGCCTTTTCGTTGATTCCACTTCCCTGCCAGGTAAGGTCGAGATCGAGAAGTTTCGCGCAGCGCTGGACGAACTCGCGGACGCTATACTGCTGTCCCGTAGCGATGACGAAGTCCTGGGGCTTTTCCTGCTGGAGCATGAGCCACTGCATCTCGACGTAATCGCGGGCGTGTCCCCAGTCTCGCTTCGAGTCCAAATTGCCGAGAAAGAGCTGAGCTTGCAAGCCAACTTTAATGCGGGTGAGACCGCGGGTGATCTTACGGGTGACGAAGGTCTCCCCGCGAAGAGGCGACTCGTGGTTGAAGAGGATGCCATTGCAGGCGAAGATGCCATACGCCTCACGATAGTTGACGCAGATCCAGTAGGCGTACATCTTGGCCACTGCATAAGGCGAGCGCGGATAGAAGGGGGTGGTCTCTTTCTGCGGAATCTCCTGAACCAGGCCGTACAGCTCCGACGTGCTGGCCTGATAAAACTTGGTCTTCTTTTCGAGGCCGAGGATGCGGATAGCTTCGAGAAGGCGCAAGGGGCCGAGAGCGTCGGCTTCGGCAGTGTACTCGGGCTGCTCGAAGGAGACCTGGACGTGTGACTGTGCGCCGAGATTGTAGATCTCGTCTGGCTGCACCTTCTGCACAATGTGGATGAGCGACGAACTATCCGTGAGGTCGCCGTAGTGGAGGATGAAGTGGGGCGACGGGTTGTGCGGGTCCTCGTAGATATGGTCGATACGCGCCGTATTGAAGAGGGAGGAACGGCGCTTGATGCCGTGCACTTCATAGCCTTTGGCGAGGAGGAACTCGGCGAGGTAAGCACCGTCCTGTCCGGTAACTCCTGTGATGAGGGCTTTCTTCAAAGCGAGGTTCTCCTTTTTTGAGGCCGGGGTGGGCTTAAGTGATTTTACTCGACGAAAGGTTAACCACAGATTTTCAACGATGAGACCACGACAGCTTATTGTATGAAACAGACCCTGATTGCCTGAAAATCGCTGCACAGCGATTCATGCGCGCTAAAGCCGACTGGACAATCATCAAGCCCGCCCGAAGTCGATAAAGGCATGTTGCGGATCGGTGTGCAGCAGGGTCACGTCTACCGTATCGCCTACGTCCAGCCCCTGCTCGCCGCGAACCATCTTGCCTTCGACCGGAGGGTGGAAGACGCGCACATACACGCCCTTGTCGCCCGAGCCGGTAATGACGCCGTGGAAGGTCTTTCCGATGCTATCCGCCAGCGCCACCGCTGCCACTCGCTTCTCCATAGTGCGTTCGACCTTGCGCGCCGCGGCCTCCTGCAGGTTGCACTGCTGCGCAATCGCCGCCAACTCCTCATCGTTATACGGAGGCGGCTCGTTGTCGAGCATCGCCTTCACCACGCGTTGCGTCACCAGATCGGCAAACCTCCGGTTGGGCGCGGTCGAATGGGCATAGTCCTCAGCAGCCAGGCCGAAGTGCCCTAGCGGGTCCGCATCATCGCCTTTCGTCAACACATACTCACCGGGTCCCATCAGCTTGATGACTGCAAGCGCCAGATCGGGATAGTGAATCGGATCACTTACCCGCTTTACCTGCAAAAAAGCATTCAGCGCGCCGGAGTCAGGCTGCGGCGGCAACTTCGTCCCATTCCGACCTGCCAGCTCCACAATGCGGTCCCACCGTTTAGGAGAGCGCACCACGCGCCGAATGCACGACCGATGCGCCTCGCGCAGCGTCCGCGCCATCGTTCCATTTGCCGCGATCATGAACTCTTCGATCAGGTCAGTCGCCAGATTATGCTCTGCCGTCTTGATCTCATGCACCTGCCCATCAACCACCACCGGGTCGGCCTCGACATGATTGAACTCAAGTGCGCCCTGCCGTACCCGCTCCGCACGCAACGCGACCGCTGCCTCATCCTGCAACCTCAACTGCGCCTGCAACTCTGCAGATGCCCCAACCTTATCATCGGGTGACGCCGCTCCTTCAAGCCACGGGCCAACCTTGCTATACGCAAGCTGCGCCTTGTTCCTTACGACAGCGCGATAGATGCTCGTCTGCCCCACGACGCCGCGCGTATCGACGACAAGCTCCACCACCATCGCAGCTCGGTCTTCGTTTTCATTCAGAGAGGTTAAATCTGTTGAAAGCTCGTTAGGAAGCATGGGAAAGTTGCGCACTGCCGTGTAGACAGTCTGCGTCTGTTGCGCAGCGTGCTCGTCGATAGGCGTGTCTTTGAGTACCGAAGCCGAGACGTCTGCAACTCCCACCCTGATGCGAATGCCGCCGTTGACTTGCTCAGCAACCTCAATCTGGTCGAGGTCGCGCGAGGTGTCGTTGTCGATCGAAGACCATAGCAGCGAACGCAGGTCGCGTGACTCCGCACTAGATCGCGCTGCATGACCGTCAGCGCGAATCTCTTCAACCTGTTGCTCGCTGCCTGTTGGAAAATCCGGTTGAAATCCCTCGCGGATCATCTCCGCCGACGCAGAAGCAGCAAGATCAAAGGTATGTGTTGACATGCAAGGGAAGGCTACCATGCCAGTCTTTCCCTCTGTTTAAGATCGCTCCAGTGCGGCGACAAATACGCCGGCCCAGCGCGACACCTGCTCCGCATATGCCCCTGTCACCGAGTCGCGACTGCCTTCGAGCACAGCCATCTGCACAGCGAAGTTACCCACCGTCGAGCTTTCAGCCGAACCGCGAAACAGCTCGAGGCCAGTGGCCTGCTGCGTAAGGCGGTTGAGAAACTCGTTCTGGCTGGCACCGCCAACGACAAACAGCCGTTTCAGCTTCTTGCCGCTGTGCAGCGCCACGCGATCGAGCACCTTGGCATATCTCGCCGCCAAACTATGGAAGATCAAGCTGGCAAACACGGGCGCACCTTCGGGACTCTCATCTAGAGCCTCAAAGCCTTTGCGCACGCGCTGCGCGTTGATGCGCTGCGGCATTCGACCCGCCAGCAGAAGCTCAGGGTCGTCCACGTCGAGAACACCGTGCGGCTTCGCCACTGCCTCGGCGGCAGCTACCAGTTCCGGTACGCTCCATACCCTGCCGTCAGCAGCCCATTTGTCGATGCACTGCTTGATGAGCCACATGCCGTTCACATTTTTGTGAAAGCAGATTCGGTCGCCTACAGCACCAAGGTTGGTGAAGTTCTCATCCGCCGCATCCTTGCCGTTGCGCGGCTGCTCCACCAGCGTTCCCACTAAGGACCATGTGCCGGAGCTAATGTAGGCCCAATCATTTCCTGTCGCCGGAATGCCCGCAATCGCAGAGGCCGTGTCATGGCATGCCGGTGCAATCAACACTGTATTGTGAAACGCAGGCAGCTCTGCCAAAGGCCCATTCAGTCTGCCGACCTCTGTTCCCGGGGGAACGATCTTGGGTGCACTGGCCAGGTCGAGCTGCGCCGCACTGAAGATCTCGCGGCACCACTGCCTGCGGTACAACTCCACCATGCCAGTATGCGTAGCATTGGTGTGCTCGGCCACGCGGGCGCCGCCCCAGCGCGAGAGAATGTACTCCGGTAGATTGAGCCACTGGCTGCCCTCGGGGAGACCCTGCAACGTATCCGCGTGGAGCTGATAGAGCGTGTTGATACGCAGCAGTTGTACACCGGTCAGCTCGCGCAGCTTCTCCGGGCTGATCCTTCGATGCAGTGACCGCTCCGCCTTTAAGGTACGCTCATCGCGATAACAAAACGGGTCGGCTAGCGGCTTCCCTTCCGCATCGAGCCGCACATAATCGACCGCCCAGCCATCGACAGCAATCGAGCGCACACCTTCGGTCGCGATCTCGGCGCACTTGCGCAAGCCTACGTCGAGACCGGCTTCGATCATTGCGAGGTCCCAGTGCAAACCGCCGTCGACCTCCCGCGGAGCATTCGCAAACCGATGTACCAGCGAGATCGAAGCCGCACCGTCAAGCCATCTCAGCAGCGAGACCCGGCAGCTCTCCGCTCCCAGGTCTACTGCAATCGATGCCCGTGTGTCGGCGGGGCGCAATGCCATGTCACCTGTCCAGTGGCGGGCACGCTTCATCGCAGATAGGCCTCGGTCAAGCCTCCATCAACCGGGATAAGGTGTCCGGTTGTGCAGCGTGCCAGCGGCCCGGCGAGGAACAGAATCGCCTGCGCACAGTCCTTGGGATCAATGGGCTGATGCGTCAGCGTGCGTGTCGCATAGAACTTCGCCAACTCGTTGCGAAGGCCATCGTCGGTGTCCTTTTCGTCGAACGGCAGCTTGTACTTCTTGAGGGAAGCGATCACGCGATCGCGCGGGAACATCGTCGAACCCTTGACCACCGTGGCAGGCGAGATTCCATTCACGCGCACCCTCGGCGAAAGCGAGACTGCAAGCTCTCGTACCAGGTGGCTCAACGCAGCCTTACTGACGTCATACGCTTCGCTGCCGCGCTTGGCGACAACCGCATTGGCCGAGCTCGTCAGCACCACACTCGCATCGATTCCTTGCTCTGCAAACAGCTTCGACGCCTCATCGGTCAACAGATAGTTCGCCGTGACGTTGACCTCAAGCGTCAACGCCCATTGCGCGTCCGTGATGATGCCATCAGGCGACGACGGGAACAACGCCGCGGTATTGATGAGGATATCGACACCGCCAAACTGCTTGACTGCCGCATCCAGCGCGGCCTTGATGGCCTTGCGGTCGCGGATGTCGATGCTTACCCAGCTCACGGCTTCCTTGCCCACAATCGCCTTCGTCTCCTCGGCGACTGCTTCAGCACCCTTCACATCACGGTCGGCGATCACGACATGCGCACCCCGTTCTGCGGCCAGCAACGCGACCTCGCGGCCGATGCCGCTACCGCCACCGACGATGAGAGCTACGCGTCGGCTCAGTTCTTTCTCCGCGGGCTGACGGCGAATCTTCGCCTCTTCGAGCTTCCAATACTCAATGCGGAAGGCCTCGCTGGGCGGCAGCGCAACGTAGTTCGAGTACACCGCGAACTGATCGGCTGAAGCAGCCGGTCCTGCCTGCGGAATTTCTTTGCAGTCGATACCCGCGCCCAGCGCGCCCGCACCCTGCATTACGCCGATCGCATTGATGTAGAACTCTCCGGTAATGCGCGACTCGGTCTTGTTCTTGCCGAAGCTGAACATGCCCACACCCGGTACGAGGACAACTGTCGGGCTGGCATCACGCAGCGCAGGAGAATCCGGCAACGCATGCTTTTTGTAGTACTCCGCATACTCCGCACGATAGGTCTCGAGCGCCGTCTCGACCAACTCCTTTAACTCCGCTGGATCGGCCGCCGGGTTCCACTTGATGAACATCGGACGAATCTTCGTGCGGATAAAGTGGTCAGGACAGCTCGTGCCAAGGTGCGCCAGCTTCTCCGCCTGCGCCGAGTTCACGAACTCCAGCACCTGCGGCAGATCCGAGTAGCTTCCAATCCAGCGCTGCTTGCGCGAGACGACGCCACGCAAATGCGGCATGATCTGCAACGCAATTTCTGCGCGGTCTTCGCGGGTCTTCAGCTGTCCGCCGCCAAAGTGCTTGTGCCCCGCCGTCGCGCCATGTCGCTCGATAAACTGCCCAAGCTGATCGATGATCGTAATCGTGTTCAGGTAGCTCTCGCGCTGCGTGTTGCCCCACGTAAACAGACCGTGGCCGCCGAGCACCACGCCGTCGCATCCAGGCGTTTCTTCCACGATCTTACGCAGCATCATTCCAAGCTCAAACCCAGGGCGCTGCCATGGCAGCCAAGCCAGCTTGTGGCCAAATTCCTTATTGAACTCGTACATCTTGATCTTCCCGTTGGCCGAGGCCGCGAGCGCGATCCCCCAGTCCGGATGCAGATGGTCCACATGCGGAAACGGCAGGAAGCCATGCAGAGGCGTATCGATCGAAGCCGCAACAGGGTTATTGCCGAACGTACATAGCGGATACATGTCCACCATCTCGTCTTCTAGCTCGACACCGCGATAAGCCTTCTCGAGCGCCAGTAGCTTGTCGAGATATAGCGTCGCAAACCCCGTCCGCTTGATGCTTCCCAGATCGCCGCCGCTTCCCTTCACCCAGAGAATCTGCTTCGCGTTGCCGTCCAGCGGGTCGACCTGTTCCAGCTTCGAGCTGGTATTGCCCCCGCCAAAGTTTGTAATCCGCAGGTCCGATCCCAGCAGGTTCGACCGGTAGCGCAGCAGCTCCGGCCCATCCAGCTTCGCTGCTGCTGCTTCATCCCAACGATCCTCAAGAAACCGCAGACTACTCTTTGCCGCCATCGTATTGACCTCTTTGTCAGATCTGAATCCTCACTATCATTTCACACAAAACACCAATACGGCAACTATTTCAAATACGGAAAAAAGATAATAATCCCAAAGAGGAAATCCAAGTCCACGCTCGCAACAAGTATTAAGTCACAGGAAAACGTCGTCGAAATACGGCAAAAAATTCCAAAGCCCCGGTACTCAGAAAGATAATAGAGGTTGGTTCGGGAGCGGTCGAGGTTCCGGACAGCGAAGCTTCAAAGGTAGTATTCGATCTAAGGTCAGTGACGTTGAGCTCCGCAGCGCTTGTATTGAAGCTGGTCGCCGGGAATTGGGGAGTTCCGCGGATGGGATCATCTCTCACTCCGTCGTACGGTCCAGTAAAAGTAGAGATCAATACATTCTGATTGGCTCCGTCTACCAGGTAGGCCGTATAGCGTTCGGTATCAATCACGAATTCGACGGGATCACTAATCGTCGCAAGCGTAAGATCCCCGTAACTGACAATGCCAACCGCGGAACGGTTCACGATGAACTCAGATCCCGGAGTGTCCGTATAAAATCTCCTGAAGTGATTACGTTATCCGTAATCTGCATACAAAGTCAGCGTCAGACGCGAGCCCGGATCGCTAAGATAGGTCCCCGCGTAACTGACTCCTCCGAGCGTGAAATCAGAGTTATTCGTAAACGTGTAAAAAATGGGGGTCGCGTACGCGAAGGAACCGAAGAAGAGAGCAACCATTGCCCAAACAGTCAGCTTGATTCTCATGGCTGAAGACCTCCCAAGGTTTCTATATTACCTACCATTCAGGCCTTCTCCAGCAACATACACGGAAAACACGCCCCCATTGAACACCGTGTTCCTGTTCGTCAGTGCTTATGTGCGTCACCTTCTTCTTCTACTCCAACATCTTCTGCGTCACCATCTTGTGCGCGACGTAGTTATAGGGCGGCACCGTCTGGCCCCGCAGCAGCTGTAACCCCAGATGTACCAGGCTTGGCCCATACGAACTCGCTTCATGGGACACCGAGCCAATTAGGGGAGACTTGTCCCGGCGCATCTCCGCAATCGCCTCGGCGATGCAGTCCTGCCCCACCACCACAACGTGCTTCTCCCGTTTCAACTCTCTCACCGCATCGACTGCACCCAGTGCGCTCGAATCCGTGGCAGCAGCAACCAGAATGTGCTTGTCCTTGGGATGCCGTTGCAGGAAGTCGGTAATCAACTTCTTGCTACGCTCGCGCATGCCGCGTGCATCCATGCGGACAAATAGCTCCACTGGAAGATCGGAGATGCCGTTGCGAACTCCCTCGAACGCGCCTGTGATTCGACTCTGCACGAGCGGCCCGGCCTCAGCCAGATCCAGCCCCAGAACCCACTCCACCTTGCCATCCCAGTTCGCCACCGCATGGGCTGCCAGCGTCTCCCCGGCCTCGATGCCGACGCGGTAGTTATCCACGCCAAAGTAAGTCGCATGAGGATGCGGAATATCGATCGCGATCAGCGGAATATTCGCTCCGGCGATCTTGTCACCGATCATCGGCGCGACCTCCTGCTCTACCTGGAACTCGATCACCAGATCGACCTTGCTGCGCACGAACTCCTCCGCATTCTTCAGCGCCGTGGCTGCGTCGTAACAATTGTCGAGGATCATCAGGTCGACGCCCACCGACGCGGCCGCATCTTTCAGACTCTCCGTTACCTCGTTTGAGAACGGCATGTCGGCGCTCTGCCCGGCAAACCCAAACCGCATCTTCTTAGGCCGTGTCACCTGCCGGTACAGCCCGTCGGGAGACTGCGATAGATAGCCGCGATGCACAAACGTCTTCAGAATCCGATAGACCGTCGTCTTCGAGATCCGTGTCTTGCGGTGAATCGCCTCCAGCGTCATCGGCTGGTTCTCTTCCTGCAAAAGCTCAAGAATATCCAGCGCCTTCGATAACACCGGAATCAGATACAGCCTCTTCGTCGTTTTACGCAACGGCATACTCTCCCCCCTGAGGAGCGACCACTCAGCCGCTCCATTATGCGACAAGTAGACGCAGTTTCGTTAATGAAATCAATAGCCTGAGAGGAATCCGTCATAGAAATGAACTCTCCTCTTGACAATCTAATGGAGGAGAAATATACCTCTAGACAATCAAGAGGAGAGAGATTCATGACCGGCAAGTCCAGTGACCTTATTCAGGGAACCCTCGAAATGCTGATCCTTAAAACCCTTGCACTCGAGCCGATGCATGGCTACGGCGTTGCCCTTCGCATCGAGCAGATCAGCAACGGGGTCTTTCGAGTCAATCCCGGCTCGCTTTTTCCCGCTCTCAGTCGGCTTGAGCGGGCAGCACGCATCAAGGCAGAGTGGCGTGCCACTGAGAACAACCGTCGCGCCAAGTATTACCTGCTCACCGACCAGGGCCGCAAAGCGCTCAAGGAAGAGACTCAGCAATGGAGTCGCCAACTAGCAGCCATCACCAGCATCCTCGAAGCCTGACGGAGCCATCATGCCAATCATGCGAAGTCTCATCAGCGGAATCCGGGCGCTCTTTCACAAAGAGCAGCGAAGCCACGACATGGATGAAGAACTTCAGGCTTTTCAGGAAGCCTCCATGCAGGAAAAGATCCGTCAAGGCATGAGCGATCGGCAAGCCCGACGCGCAGCCCGCGTTGAGATGGGCAGCACAGAGGCCGTGAAGCACAAAGTCAGAGCCTCCGGATGGGAGTCCACCGCCGAAAGTATCTGGCAGGACATCCATTTCAGTCTGCGGATGATAACGAAAAGCCCCGGCTTCACTGCCGTTGCCGTCCTGTCGCTTGCGCTTGGGATCGGGGGTAACACCGCCATCTTTACGCTCATCCATCAGGTTCTCCTCCGTGATCTCCCCGTGCAAAATCCTCAGCAACTCGTCACCTTCGGCAATTCCGAGGGCGGAGGCGTCCTTGGCGGCATCGATCTCGGCAGCCGTGGCATGTTTCCCTGGTATTTTTCCCGCCAACTCCAGGCCAATCCTGGTCCTTTCCAAGGCATCGCTGCTTACCTAAGTTTTTCTCAAAGAGTAAGTGTGCATATTTCTGCGACTGGCATGGATACCTCCAACAACGCCGCTATCTTCGCTCCCGCCAACCTCGTCTCCGGCAACTATTTCAGCGTTATTGGAGCGCAGCCACTTCTCGGCCGCGCCATCACCCCCGCAGATGACGCAATACCCGGCAGCGGTGCCGTGGTCGTCCTTAGCTACCACTTCTGGCAACAGTCTCTCTCCGCCGATCCCGCCGTTCTCGGCAAAACAATCACTATCAATAGCACCCCCTTCACCGTCATCGGCGTCATGCCTGAAGCCTTCCACGGTATTAAGCTTGATCTTGAGCCAACCGAACTCTGGACACCGATCACGATGCAAACGGTAATCCAGCAAGGCCCTTCTCTACTAACTCCGCAAAAGGGTGCCTACTTTCTACATCTCTTCGGCCGCCTCAGCCCTGAAGCCGCAACAAACAAAGCCGCCCTTGCGCAAAGCCAGGCTTGGCTCGACCAGCAGATCCGCACCAGCATCCGCGCGAATGAAGGCACACCCATCTCATCTGCGCGTCTGCAGGAGATCAACCGTGCCACCGTTCCCCTCGTGTCTGCTGCTAACGGAGTCTCCTCTATCCGCAGCCAATATGGAGCCTCGCTGCGAATTCTCATGGCCGTGGTGGGGTTAGTCCTTCTCATCGCCTGCGCGAACCTCGCCAACTTTCTCCTCGCCCGCGCCGCCTCTCGTCAGCGTGAAATCGCTACGCGCCTCGCACTCGGCTCCAGCCGCGCACGCATCATTCGGCAATGCCTCATCGAAACAGTGCTTCTCGCCCTCTCAGGCGGTCTTCTTGGATTGGGCATCGCCTTCGCCACCACTCGCGCTCTTATCGCCTTTTTCAGCCAGGGCAATCCCTACATCGCAATGAGCTCCGCACCGGATCTGACGGTTCTACTCTTCACTCTCACAGTCTCCCTTGCGACTGGACTTCTCTTTGGACTCGCTCCCGCGCTCACCGCCGCACGCACTGGCTCTGCAACCACGCTTAGCTCTAACGCTCGCACCGCGCAAAGCAGCGGAGGCAAATCGTCCCGCTTCTGGCCCAAGACTCTAGTCGCCGCTCAGGTCATGCTGTCGCTGCTTTTACTCGTCGGCGCTGGCCTCTTTCTTCGTACCCTTCGCAATCTGCAAAATCAGGACTTCGGCTTCGAGCGCACCCACCTTCTTCTGGCAAGCTTCAATGCCCAGCTTGCCGGCTACCAGCCCAGCCAGACGCCCGCTCTCTATCAGACCCTCCTTGAGCACCTCTCCGCTATTCCCGGTGTCCGCTCTGCGGCTCTCTCCGCCACACCGCCAATCAGCAGCGGAGCATGGAGTTCGACCATCGAACTCTCCGGATACACTCCGGCACCAAAAGAAGATATGGGTTCTATCCTTAACCGCGTCTCAGGCCGCTACTTCGAAACCGCAAACATCCCCATCATCGCCGGACGCTCGATCGCTCCAACCGACTCTGCCAGCAGCCTCAAAGTCGCTGTCATTAATCAGGCGATTGCCAACCATTTCTTCCCCAAAGGGGATGCTATTGGCCGGTCACTCATCATCGACATCAACACAGTCAAAGGACCCTGGCGCATCGTAGGCATCGCCCGCGACACCAAAGTTCGCGGTCCCAGAAACACAGATCCTACGAGGATGACCTACATCCCCTTGACTCAAATCGAACCGTTCGTACCCGCTCCAGTCACTTCCTCCGCAGCTTCATCTGTCAGATCCGGCGGCCCCGTACCGGCCCCTCCCGAAGAAAATCCCGATCGCTTCGTCGGTACTATCCTCGTCCGCACCACCGGCGATCCCGCCAAGGCCATCGCGGATCTCCGCGCCGCCGTGGCGGCCACCGACCCCAACCTCGCCCTGTTCAACATCACCACCATCCACGATCAGGTTTCCGCCTTTATGACTGACGACGAGCTCATCTCTTCACTCACTGCCATCTTCTCGCTGCTCGCACTGGTCCTCGCCAGCATCGGCCTCTATGGAGTCATGACCTATAACGTAGTCCGTCGCACTAACGAGATCGGCATACGCATCGCGCTCGGCTCGCAGCTCGGCAGCGTGCTCTGGATGATCCTCAAAGAATCGCTTCTCCTGCTCGCCATAGGAATCGCCATCGGCGTCCCCATCACACTTGCCGCTGGCCGCACCATTCAATCGCAGCTCTTCGGCCTGAACGCCACTGACCCGCAGACTATCCTCGCAGCCATTCTGACAATCTCTGCAGTAACACTCATCGCAGCCTGGCTCCCCGCTCACCGCGCAACCAAGGTCAACCCCGTCGTGGCCCTTCGCTACGAGTAGGCAAAGAAAATGCGCCGCCCCTCGAACGATAGGGCCGGCGCAATCTTCAGATAAAATCAGTGCCCGTTACGCGTAGCTGGAGACGCTGCGCGCATTCTTGCTGCCGCGCTCGCGCGTCACCTTCTCCACATAGCCGCTCTCGGCCAGCGCCTTCAAAGGGTCGGCAGGCAGACCACGTGCAACCCGCCACTCTCGAACCATGGGACGTACATCCTGCCAGAACGCCGTGCGGAAGCACTCTTCCGCTTCCACCAGACGACACGAATCCTGTAGCTCCGCCAGCTTTTCCTGGTCGATCAGCGAAGCCTTCGCATAAAGCTCCTGCGCCGTCAGCACCGACTGCACCATCGCCTCAATTTTGCCCTTCAGGTTGTGGCTCTGGTCGATCATGAAGGAAATTTCCTTCCGCTCCTCCGCGCTCGCGCTCACAATCTCATGGAAGATGCGGAACAACTGGTAAGGATCTATCGAGCCCAGCGTGAGGTCATCATCGGCATACTTGCGGTCGTTGAAGTGGAAGCCGCCAAGCTGTCCCAGTTGCAGCAGCCACGCCACAATCTGCTCGATGTTCGTTCCCTGATAGTGGTGGCCGGTATCCACCAGCACCTTGGCCTGCGGTCCCGCATTGCGAGCCAGCTCCAGCGCCATGCCCCAGTCCGCAATGTCCGTGTGATAGAAAGCAGGCTCAAACGGCTTGTACTCCACCAGCATCCGCTGGTCAGGGCCGAGCGCCGCATGAGTCTTACCCAATACCTCCTGCATCCACTCGATACGCCGCCGCACACTCTGCGTCCCCGGATAGTTAGAGCCGTCCGCAATCCAAAGCGAGACGTCCTTCGATCCCAGCGCCTTGCCGATCTCCACCGAATCCAGCAGATGCTGCAGCGCAATTCCACGAATCTCCGCGCTAGGATTCGCAATCGATCCAAACTTGTATTCCGCATCCTGGAAAAGATTTGGATTGATGCCACCCGACTTCACTCCATACTTCTTCTCCAGCGCCTGAATCGCCGGAACATCAGCCTTTCCGCCCGGCAGGTCCCAGAGCACATGCAGCGCAACCGTCGGACTTGCTCCCGTCAGCGCATTCACCTGCGAGGCATCGGCAAACTTCTCTTCTGTCGTCGTGGCCGCTCCACCTTGAACAAACTTTCCAAACCGTGTGCCGGTGTTGGCGAACCCCCACGAAGGCACTTCGATCCGAAAGCCATCCAGAGCGCTATAAATCTTCTCTGCGTCACGTCCTGCCATACCTGAACCGTTCGTTGTCATTTGCAAATACCCCTCAATACAGCAGCTTTTAGAAATAGAAATATACTCCCTATTGAAACACACAAAGATTGCACCATCCCGGTGTCATTTGTCAAAAAGATTTCAAATCTTCGAAACTTGCTAAAAAGCGATATGTCCGCAAGGAAAAATCACGCTGCCATGGCGCACCGCAAACTGGTACGACATCGTCATCCTTCTACAACCCAGCAGAAGCAGAATCTCTCTTTAGCTGCGTTTGTGTCCCCGCAGTCGGCCGTTTTTGAACTGGAAGCTCGCCTCCCGACAACAGCTTTTGGATGGACCTCTTACACAATCAGAATCACATCCAGATGACGCGGTCCATGCACTCCCTTGATTCGCGTCATCTCGATATCCGCTGTGGCCGAAGGCCCTGAGAAAAAAGTGGTCGTCAACTCTGCCGTCCCGTGGAGCCTCTCCATCGCCTGCGGCACCGTCTCCATCACATCGGCTGCCTTCACCACGCAGAGGTGATAGTCCGGCACCAATGTCACCGCGCGCCGTCCCTGCCCCGGCACATTCTGCAGGATCACTGTCCCGGTTAGGGCAATCGCGGCGGTCGAGCCCGTCATCACCCCATCGAAAGCATCCAGCGCAGTCGAGCTCATGCCGTCGTCCCTCACAAACTCAAAGCCCGCAGGCAGCCACTCCGCTGAAAGCCCAGCCGGAACCACCATCCGCCGCTTCCCTCGCGCTGCAAGCATCTTCGCGACAGCATCGGCCACATCGCCATGCCCCACGTGGACTACATGCGCGTCATAATCCCGTAGCCGATCTTCAAGCAGTTCGAGCAGCGCGCCCGGCTCCAATACTGCGCTGCGTCGATACTCTCGCGCCACACGGCTCCACGCAGTTCCTGCAGCCTCGGCATCGGAAGTCCCACCTTTAGCCACACGAATACGCCGCAAAACCTCAGCCCGCGCCGCATTGGAATTAGTAGCGACAGTCATCTCAGTTCCCATTTCTCCTCCGCTTCTCCCACCAGTCGCGGAAGGTCTCTTCCGGCATCTCCTGCAAGTCCCGCACCTGCGTCCAGCCGCCCAGCATCCCCGGCAGCCAGCCTATCCAGCCCACACCTCGCCCGTCCTTGCGCACCAGCGGAGTCTCCGCCATGCGCCCCAGCCGCTGCGCCGCTCGAAACCGCCGCTCACTCTTGAAGATCATCGCCATGGCCTTCATCGCCCCAGCCTCGACATCGAACAAGCCCGCGACCCCCGCCGTATTCTGCTTCACCACCTTGTTGCGCAGATGGATCAGCACCTCGGGAATATTGATCTTCACCGGACACACTTCATAGCAGGCCCCGCACAGCGACGAGGCAAACGGAAGACTCTGCGCATGGTGCATCTCCTGCAACTGCGGCGTCAGAATCGCGCCAATCGGTCCGGCATACACGCTCCCATAAGCCTGTCCGCCCGTCTGTCGATAGACCGGGCAGGCATTCTGGCAAGCTCCGCAGCGAATGCAGTTCAGCGTCTGCCGGCCTTCCTTGTCCGCCAGAATCTCCGTCCGCGCATTGTCCATCAGCACCACATGAAACGCGCGCGGTCCATCGCCTTCCTTCACTCCGGTCCAGATCGAGTTATAGGGATTCATCCGCTCGCCGGTAGCCGACCGCGGCAGCAACTGCAACACCACCTCAAGGTCCTGAAACCGCGGCAAAACCTTATCAATTCCCGCAATCGTAATCAACGTCTCGGGCAGTGTAAGGCACATGCGCCCGTTGCCCTCGCTCTCGACGATGCAAACCCCGCCCGTCTCCGCGATCAGGAAGTTAGCGCCGCTCACTCCCGTCTTTACCCGCAAAAACTTCTCCCGCAAAAACATTCGAGCAGCGTCGGCAAGGTCCTGTGGCGACTCACCCAACTCCGGCAGATTCATCTTCCTCTGAAAGATCTCGCGAATCTGCTGCCGATTCTTATGCAGCGCCGGAACTACGATATGCGAAGGCTGGTCTTCCCCTAGCTGAATAATCAACTCAGCCAGGTCGGTCTCATAGGCGTGAATCCCAGCCGCCGCCAGCGCGTCGTTCAGATGAATTTCTTCGGTCGTCATCGATTTGATCTTGATGACCTCATCCGAGCCGCTCGCCTTCACCAGCCGAGTAACAATCCTCTTCGCCTCTTCGGCATCGCGAGCCCAATGCACCACGCCGCCTGCTCGCGTGCAGTTCTCCTCAAACTGCTCCAGATAGAAATCCAGGTGCTCCATCGTGTGCTGGCGAATCTGCTTGCCTGCCTCGCGCAACTGCTGCCAATCCGGCATCTCGCTCACCACACGCGCTCGCTTGGCTTGAATCACTTCCGTGGCATGACGAACGTTCTTCCGCATCTGCGTATCACCCAGCGCAGCCTTGGCCGCCATCGGAAACACAGGCGACGTCTTCGGGTCTAACGCAACTCCGCTCATCGCGCAGACCTCCCTAAACGCTTGTCATCCTGAGCGAGCGTAGCGAGTCGAAGGACCTGCGGTTGTCTTTGCCGATGTACCTTCATCATCATCGCGCTGTTCCCTCATCGCCCGCCAATATCTCCGCCAAATGCACCGTCTTCACCCCGGTTCGCTGTCGATGCAGCGCTCCCTGAATATGCATCAGGCAGCTATTGTCGCAAGCCGTACAAGCTTCCGCGCCCGTATTCAACACCGCCGTCGTCTTCTCCGAAAGCATCGCACTCGAAACATCCGCATTCTTGATCGCAAACGTTCCGCCAAAGCCGCAACACTGTTCCAGCCCCTCCAGCGGAACCAGATCGATTCCCCGTACCGCCTTCAGCAGCCGCAGCGGTCCATCACCCAGCTCAAGATTTCGCAGCCCGTGGCAGCTTGCGTGATAGGTCACCCGGTGCGGATAGTAAGCCCCCACATCCTCCAGCCCCAGCCCTCGCGTCAAAAACTCCGAGAACTCATACACCCGAGGCAGCAGTTCCTCAACATCAGCAATCAATCTCGCATCACCGATCTCCGCGGCCATCTTCGGATAGTGGTCCTTCATCATCGCCACGCAGCTCGAAGACGGGACTACCACCGCCTCAGCTCCGCGAAACTGATCGACAAACCGTTGCACCAGCGGCATGGCTTCTGCCTGGTAGCCGGTGTTGTAGTGCATCTGCCCGCAGCAGGTCTGGCCGGCAGGAAACTCGACCGTATGTCCCAGCCGTTCCAGCACCTTCACCACGGACTTACCCGTCTCAGGAAACAGAGTGTCGTTATAGCAGGTAATGAATAAGGAAACTCGCAGAGCCAAACCTCCAGCCGCACCGGCCAGCGCATTAAATTCAATAGAGAGTATATTTCCCCAACGCAAATCGCGTCAGGTAGGATAGTACCCGGCACAGCACCATCACTATCATTGCACCATCAACGAGGCCTGCGTGGGAACCAATCCGTTTATCGGCGTCATTTATCACTGGATCGGCGGCTTCGCCTCCGCCACCAACTTCATCCCCTTCCGCGCCATCAAGCGCTGGTCGTGGGAGATCTACTGGCTCATTCAGGGCTTCGCCGCCTGGATCGTCGCGCCCGTCGTGCTCGCCTACATCTTCGTGCCCAACGTCTTCGGCATTCTGCACATCGCCTATGCCACCCATCCGTCCGACTGCCTCTACGCGTTCCTCTTTGGTGCGCTCTGGGGAATCGGTGGCCTCACATTCGGCCTGGCCATCCGCTACCTCGGCATCGCCCTCGGCTACGCCATCGCCCTTGGCCTCTGCACCGCCTTCGGCACCCTGATCCCGCCCATCTACTCCGGCCAGATCACCACCATCATGCACGAAGGCTCCGGCCAGATCATCCTTCTCGGCGTCGCCATCTGCCTCATCGCAGTAGCCGTCAACGGCGCCGCAGGCTGGTCCAAAGAACAAGAGACCACCCCCGAAGAGAAGGCCGAAGCTGGCGAGTCCGACTTCTCCTTCGGCAAAGGCATCGCCGTCGCCATCTTCGCCGGTATTATGAGCAGCTTCTTCGCCTTCGGCCTCGCCGCCGGCAAGCCCATCGGCGACATCGCCAAAGCTCAACTCCTTGCCAACCACCGCCTCGACCTCTGGCAGAACCTTCCCATCCTCATCGTCGTTCTCTGGGGAGGCTTCCTCACCAACTTCATCTGGTCGGCTATCCTCATCATTAAGAACAGCTCCATCAAGCAGTTCGTCGGCGCTCCCGGCAACAATCCCATGCGCGCCTCGCACTCCTCCGGCGACACCTTGGTCGATTTCGATCCACTCGACGCCTCCACCTACGACCGCCTCGCCCCCAAAACCCTCGTCGCCAACTACCTCTTCGCCGCCATGGCCGGAGTCATCTGGTACTTCCAGTTCTTCTTCTACTCCATGGGCCAGACCAAGATGGGCAAGTACGACTTCTCCAGCTGGACCCTTCACATGGCCTCGATCATTATCTTCGCCACCCTCTGGGGCCTTGCGCTCAAAGAATGGCGCGGCACCAGCACTCGCACCAAGTGGCTGGTAGCCACCGGCCTCTTCCTTCTGGTCGGCTCGACAGTAGTCGTAGGCTATGGCAACTACCTGAAAGCCACGCAGGATGCAGTGACAGCAGCCATGCTCCACTAGCAACTAGCTCTGCAGTTTTTAGTAGCTAGCTCCCCCGCTTTGGCTTGATACTCTTTTGAATTGTCATCCTTCCGCAAAGCGGGGGGACCTGCTGTTGCAGTTGTTCCTCTTCCACGGGCACAAACGTCCGGGTGCCCCATCCTTTGCAGCTTCACCGCAAAGGATGGAAAGTAGGCTTTTACTGAACCTACCGCCCAATACCCATCCGTGATACCGTCGCAAAAAGCAGCCATGCCCAACTGGAAAGCCATCCTGAGCTACGACGGAACACCCTACCATGGCTGGCAGATCCAGCCCAGCCTGCCCACCGTTCAGAGAACCCTCGCCCAGGCCATCCACCAAATCACCGGAGAAACCGTCCTCCCCCAGGGATCAGGCCGCACCGACGCCGGAGTTCACGCCCTCGCGCAGGTAGCCTCCTTCTCTCTCCAATCCACCATCCCTCCCGCCAACTTTCATCGAGCCCTCAACCACGCCCTTCCCCCCAGCATCCGCGTTCTTTCCATCGATCACGCCCCACCTAGCTTCCATGCCCGCCACAGCGCTATCGGCAAAACCTACGAGTACCGCATCCACCCAACTGGCAGCATCTGCTCGCCCATGCTCGCTCCCTACGTGTGGCCCTGCCCCATCCCTCTCGACTTCGAACAGCTCCAGCAAGCAGCCGCCTCCATTCTTGGCACCCATGACTTCACCTCCTTCGCCGCCGCCGACCCCGACCTCACCACCCGCACGACCGAACCTTCTACCGACCTACCACAACACACAACCGCCATCCGCACCATCCGCAACTCACACTGGCGTCAGCAAGAAGGCATCTTCATCTACCGGGTCGCCGGAACCGGCTTCCTCCACCACATGGTGCGCAACCTCGTAGGAACCTTCGCCGAAGCAGGCACAGGCCGCATCTCTGCCCACGCCATCCCCGAAATCCTCGCGGCCCGCAACCGCTCCGCCGCCGGTCCCACCGCCCCTGCCGCCGGCCTCTTCCTCGTCGAGGTCGAATACTGATGTCCGCCGCCGCCCAACATCGCATCACCCGCCTCGCCACCCTCACCGCGGTCCACCGGGCCTTCCATTGGCTACACCTCCACCAGCCCCAACTCCGCCAGTGGCAACTGGAGATGGTCTGCATCCCGGCGCCACCCTTCGCCGAATCCGCTCGCGCCGCATGGTTCCTCGATCGCTTCCGTCATTTAGGCCTCACCAACATCCATCTCGATGAAGAGGGCAACGCTCTTGCTGAACTAGCTTCACCCGATGCCCTGCCCAACACCCCCTGCATTCTTCTCTCAGCTCACCTCGACACCGTCTTCCCCGCCGGAACCTCCTGCGAGCCCCGTCAGGCCAACGACAGCCCCCGCATCTACGCCCCCGGCATCTGCGACAACGCCGCCGGACTCACCGCTCTGCTCGGCATTGCCGCCGCCCTCCGCTACGCCCATATCACTCCACCCATCCCCATCCTCTTCGCTGCCAACGTAGGGGAAGAGGGCGAAGGCGATCTCCGCGGCATGCGCTATCTCTTCGAGCAAGGCCCCTATCGCCACCGCATCGCCGCTGCCCTGGCCCTCGAAGGAGGAGGCACCAACACCACCGTCACCCGAGCCCTCGGCAGCATCCGCCTCAGCGTTACCGTCACCGGCCCCGGCGGCCACTCCTGGGCCGATGCCGGAGCGCCCAACCCCATCCTCATCCTCAGCCGCATCCTCACTGCCGTCGCCGAAATCGCTCTCCCCACCGAGCCGCTGACTACCCTCAACGCAGGCCACATCTCCGGCGGAACCTCCATCAACTCTATTCCAGAGTCGGCCACCGTCCTGCTCGACCTTCGCTCGACAGATCCTGCCCATTTACGCATCGCCGAAGCCGCTGTCCGCAAAATCTGCGACGGCTTCCTGACTGCATTAGCCACGCAGCGACCCACGTCATCGGCTACAAATATCATGGTTCAGAACATCGGCAATCGACCCGCCGCAGTCCTACCCGACGACTCCTCTTTGCTCGAAACCCTTCGCGCCGTAGACCGCCACCTCACCCTCCGCACCGAGCTGCGGCTAGGCTCGACCGACGCCAACCTCCCACTATCGCTGGGCATCCCCGCGATGGCCATCGGCACCGGAGGCAGCGGAGGAGGCATCCACACCCTACAGGAGTGGTACGACCCGACCGGCCGCGAGACCGCCCTGCGCCGTATCCTCCTCACACTCCTCGACACTACCCAGGTCACTGCGGGAAGTCACCGCCCCTAAGGCTGAACCCCCGTCTGGAAGCGCAGATCAGCCATCGCAAAGCCGTATTGCGACCGCGCATTCGCATCGCTGATGGCTGCCTGCGTCTGCTGCAACTGCGCCTGGCCGTATTTCCGCGCCGCCTGTTCGTTCCACTGCAACGACTGCAGGTCAGGCCTGTTCTGAATAGCCGACGCAATTCATCCCGTCGGAAGTAAGTGCGGTTATAACGTTATCGACCACACCCTTCGGGGAAACGCCAAGCAATGCGGCATGCTGGTGCAAAACTACTTATTTTGCAAAATTAGGTCTATTAAGAATAGAAGAATCTACGATGGTCGATAAGCTGGCCTCTCAACCGGAGCATCCCCTCATTGCATCGCCGCCGTTACTCCCATACACTCGTTAAGTAATCCTTATAACCGTAACGGGGCGGTTAGCTCAGTTGGTTAGAGCATCTCGTTTACACCGAGAGGGTCTGGGGTTCGAATCCCTAACCGCCCACCATATTTCCCTTCCGTCTGCGATCAATCTCCCATGGCTTCCCGCCTCATCATCAACGCGGACGACTTCGGCCTGACGCTGGGAGTCAATCGCGCAATCGCCGAACTTCACCAGGCACATGTGCTCACCTCCGCCACTCTGATGGCCACTGGTGCCGCGTTCGACGATGCCGTCGCCATTGCCCGTGCCAATCCATCGCTTGGCGTCGGTTGCCACATCGTTCTTACCGACGGCGAGCCTGTCTCTCCTCCCCACAGCATTCCAACGTTGCTGGGCTCGGACGGCAAAAACTTCAGGCCTTCCCTACTCGACTTCATGCAAGCACTCATGCGCGGCAACATCCGCGAAGGAGAGATCGAGCGCGAAGCTTTTGCCCAGGTCCAGAAGTTGAAACAGACTGGCATTGCAGTCACTCATCTCGACACCCATAAACATACCCACCTCTTCCCTGCCGTGGCGCGTCCACTTTTGCGCGTTGCCCATTGCTGCTCCGTCGGGGCCGTCCGCAATCCCTTCGAGCCCGCATGGAGCTCGCGCCTTGCGCCCAACGCCTTTGTCCGGCGGCTTCAGTTCCACATCCTTGGCATCCTCGGCAAACGCTCTTTTGAATCGCTGCCGCAACTCAACGACGGGCACGTCCTCACTTCCGACGGCACGATCGGCGTCTCTGCCACCGGCCAGCTTGATGCAGCCTCTCTCCGCAAAATTCTCCACGCAATGCCCGAAGGCACGTGGGAGCTTGTCTGCCATCCCGGATATAACGATACGGCACTGAATGCCATCGCTACCCGTCTCCGCGCAACACGCGAGATCGAGCGCGATGCCTTGCTCCAGGAAATCCCGCGCGCAAGCCGAACCGTTTCCGGCCTGGAACTCATCCATTATGGACAGATAAGCCAGCCACATCGCCACTACGAGAGATCCCTATGAAGATCGGCATCACCTGTTATCCGACCTACGGCGGCAGCGGCGTCGTAGCCACCGAGCTGGGCATTGAACTCGCCGCACGCGGCCATGACATTCACTTCATCACCTACTCGCAGCCCTTCCGGCTGACTGGCCGCGAGGCCAACATCCACTTCCACGAGGTGGCCGTCTCGAACTATCCACTCTTCGAGCATCCTCCTTACGACCTTGCTCTGGCCACGCGCATGGCCGAAGTCGCGGAGTTCTATTCGCTCGATCTTCTGCACGTCCACTATGCGATCCCACATTCAGTAAGCGCTCTGCTGGCCAAGCAGATGCTAGCCGCAAACGGTCGAAAGTTGCCCTTCATCACCACGCTGCACGGCACCGACATTACCCTGGTCGGCCTCGATGCCTCCTACCTTCCGATTACACGGTTCGGGATCGTAAAGTCTGATGGAGTAACCGCAATCTCCAGTCATCTCCGCGATCGCACCCGCGAAGCCTTCGGCATCACCTCCGAGATTGAGGTCATACCGAACTTCGTCAACTGCGACGTCTACGTTCGCAATCCCGAACTGGTCGCCACCATGCGGCCCCGTTTCGCCGCCGCCAACGAGCGACTGCTTGTCCACCTCTCCAACTTCCGCCCCGTCAAGCGCGTCCAGGATGTCGTCAAAGTGTTTGCCCGTGTTGCCGCTGCCATGCCCGCACGCCTGATGCTGATCGGCGATGGCCCCGACCGCAGCGCCGCCGAACATCTGGCACTGCAGCTCAAGGTGCAGGACCGCATCCACTTCGTAGGCAAGCAGGACAACGTCAACGAGTTGCTGCCGCTGGCCGACCTGATGGTGATGCCCAGCGAGATGGAGTCCTTCGGGCTGGCCGCGCTCGAAGCCATGGCCTGCAGCGTTCCCAGCATCTCGACCCGGGTTGGCGGCGTCCCGGAATTGATTGAGCACGGACGCAATGGCCTTCTCTTCGATGTGGGAGATGTCGATTCCATGGCCAAAGCCGCGATCGCACTCCTTAGCGACGACTCGCGTTTGGCCCTCATGGCCAAAGCCGCTCGCCAGACCGCACAGGATCAATTCTGCGCCTCGCGCATCATCCCTCTGTACGAGAGTTATTACGACCGCGTAATCGCCCGAACCACAATTTAGCCCCTGGTTACAGCCCTCACCGCGTCTCCCACCAGACGCAGGGCCTGTCCGGCAGCATCCCCGACTGGCCCCCACACCTCCGCCCCGTCGTCGAGAATAGGCATTCGCAAGCTCACCTTCGTCCCTCTGCCCGGTCTGCTATTGATCTCCACGCCTGCCAGATTTCCGTAGAGAACACCCATCCGCTCGCGCACGTTGCGCATGCCGATGCCGGAACCGGGACGGATCAAACCGCTTACCGGTGAGGCGCAGTCCCACTCCGGATCCATGCCCACACCGTCGTCCTCGACCTCCACCAGCAGCATTCCATCCTCTGTGATCCGGCTGCGCAGCGTCACCGTGCCGCCGCTGATGCGCGGCTCCAGACCATGCTTGATGCTGTTTTCTATCAACGGCTGCAGCAGCATTCCCGGAACGACGATATGCAGCGTCTCCTCGGCGATCTCCTTGACCACCTTCAGCTTCTCGCCAAAGCGCACGACCTCGATATCGAGATAGTCATCGGTAAACATCAGCTCTTCGCTAAAAGGCACAAAAGCCTCGCGGTCTTTAAGCAGCACACGCAGAATGTTGCCCAGCTTAACGATCATCTCTCGCGCCAGTTCTGGCCGTGAACGCACCAGCGACGTGATGGAGTTAAGCGTATTGAACAGAAAATGCGGGTTGATCTGCCGTTGCAGCGCATCGAGTCTCGCCTCCAGCAGCAGCCTTCCCTGCTCCTCCAACTTGCGCTCGATGCGGACCGAGTTCCATATCTTGAGCGGAATCCCGACGACCACTGGAGCACTTGCGCAGATCAACAACTCAACCCACCACGAGTCAGAATGCAGTTCGAAGAACCGCCGCGGATAGAGCCGCGACAGCATACTCAGCCCAAACGCTCCGGTCGCAATCGACAGAAGGAGCAGGACCTGCCGGTCCAGGCTGGGCCGGCGCAGGTTGCGCGTCACCCAGCGATAGATGCTCAGGTCGATCATCGGCGAAAAAGACCAGACATCCTCGGCGTTCGCAAAACGGCGGAAGGCCCCGGCTCCAGCGGCCACCAGCAGATTGATCGGAAGCGCCAGATACTCATGATGCAGCACGGCAGGAACCGCAAGCGCGGCACCGCCGGCCATCGCCGCCAGTGGACCCACCAGGATGCCAAGCAAAATGGTCGTCTCGTAAGAGAGGTCAGCCGCCAGAAAGTTCGGCACCAGCACACGCACCCAGACGCCCAGCGTAAGCGGCACGCAGATCATCGCCACCAGGGCAGCGGTCTGACGCCGTGTCCGCCGCGAGGTAAACAAAAGCTCCTTAAACGTCTTTGCCCGAGCCAGCGAGGTCGATACCGCAGCGGCCACGCCTAGCTCAATCAGCAGCGTAATCAGGATCAGCTTTGGATCGGTCTGCGTCACAAACCTACTTTACGCCCTTCGCCGCTGCATCAAATCGCCCTATGCCGCAATCCAATAGGCATGCAGTCCGAAACGTATAATCGCACTATGTCCTTCGCATCCTTAATTAAAGTAGCCGACGCCGACTTCCCCACCCGCTGGGGACACTTCCGCATTCTCGGCTTCGAGGGCGTAGTCACCAATCCACAGCCGTGCAACGAGGCCATTCCTGCTCCAGCGACGCGCACCGAGGCTGCGGTAGCTCTGGTCATGGGCGATATTCACACCGGGCCGCCTATCGTGCGCATCCATTCGCAGTGCCTCACCGGAGATGTCTTCCACTCGCTGCGCTGCGATTGCCGCCAGCAACTTGAACTTGCGCTCGCCACCATCGCCGAGGCAGGCACTGGCATTCTTCTCTACGAGCAACAGGAGGGCCGCGGCATCGGCCTGATGGCCAAATTGCGTGCCTATGAGTTGCAGGACCAGGGCCGCGATACCATCGAGGCCAATCTTGAGTTGGGCTACGCCGCCGACTGCCGCGCCTACGAGCTCCCCGCCGAGATCCTCAAATCGCTCGGCGTGAAGGCAGTTCGCCTCATGACCAACAATCCCGAAAAGGTAGACGCACTCGTCTCCGCCGGCATCGAAGTGACCGAGCGCATCTCCGCCGTTGTGCCCATCGAGCCAACCTTCGACCGTTACATCCAGACCAAGCGCGACAAGATGGGGCACCTGGTCAGCTAGATACTACCTGCCAAGCTCACGGTCGAAGAACTTCGCCATGATTCCGTCAGCCTCCTTCGACTCCGGCAGTTCGGCATCGTTCCAGAAGGCATGAGGCAGTGCCTCAAACACCACCAACCGGGCGTCCACCCCATCCCGCAAAAAAGCGCGATGCAAAATCGTCGTCCCACTCAGGAGCATGTCGCGGCCGCTGGTGATAAATAGTGTCGGCGGCATCCCATGCAGGTCCGCGTAGAGCGGAGAAAGCACCGGATCGCGAGGGTTCGTCTCCCGGACATACTCCTTGTCCATCGGCGGCGGCGCAGGAGGGTCCAGATGCCCCGACAAGCCAGCCAGCGCGTACATCGCCTGCGAATCACCTACGTGGTCGAAATCACCGAAGCCCGAGAAGATACCCAGAGCACCCGGCAACGGCAGCCCCAACTGCTTGATCTTCACAGCAACCTCACCGGTAAGAATCGCCCCGGCTGAGGTCCCATAGATGGCAATCTTCGCAGGCTTATAGGTCTTCAATACCTCACGATAGACGGCGACGGCATCGTCCACCGCCGCCGGAAATGGATGTTCCGGGGCAAGTCTGTACAGCACGGCAATCACCTTGGTCTGGGTAAGGTTCGCAATCGGCACAGTCTCGGTGAGCGAGCCCGAGTCCGAGTTGAACCCTCCGCCATGCAGATTGATGAGAACGCGGTCGCGGTGGTCCGCAGGAATCTCCAGAGGAGTGATCACACGCACTGGCACACCCGCAATCGAATCGCTCGCAACATGCACCGGATACATCGTCTCCGACAACTTACCTGCGCGGGCCTGCCACGTATCTGTCCCGCTCCGACGCGCTTCGAGCGTCTCCGGCTTTACCGCGTCAGACTGAGGAAGCGCAAGGCTTCGCTGGGCCTCCGGGCTTACCGTCTGCGGCACAGGAATAACGCGGGTGATGTGCGCCGTGCCTTGGCTGTCGATCACGCTTGAATCGCTCTGCACCCCCGTTGCCGCCGGTTGCGACCAGCAAGTGACAGTCCAGGCAGAGAGTGCAATGCAGAAGATCACGCGCAAAGATAGGCAAGCGCTCAGATTCCATCTCCTACCCGCAAGTGGATTACGCCGCATGGACGTCTCCTTTCAAATGTCTTCAGCGATAGGCGACATCGAATCATCGCTCATCTCACTGGCCAACCATCATACAAAGTGCGCGATCCCTTAGCTCCGCATCGCCACAATCACCTTCGCCGTTGTCACCATCTGCCCTGTGTGGCGCTGGCTATGGTCAGCGCAATGGACCAGCAGCCCGCCCACCGTCGTCGGCAGCATCTTCCTGCCAACACCGCGGGCATCCTGATAACTCTCCGCACGCAACGCCCCGACCCGCTCCATCGCGGAAGAGATCCCTTCCTCGAATTCCGCAAACAAAGCCCTTCGCGAAATGCACTCGTCGGCCTCCGCCTTCAACGCTTCCAGTTGAGCCGCAGACAGCTGCCGCCCCTCCGAATAGGTCAGCAGACGGTCGAGACTGCGTACGATATGCCGCATCTGGCGTCCAACAGAAGGCAATCCAAGCGGCTGCGCCTCCAACTCGGCATCGCTCAAATTGGCGCTCCAACGCTCAACATCCTCACGAGCCAGTTCCAGCGCATGAAGCACACCGCGCCGAACCGCATCCACCTCAATCAAAGTCCCACGCAACCAAGGCTCAACCATCGCCTGCCTCCTTTTCCATAGCCACAACTTTGGGTACCCCACATCTCGATTCTGAGATGTGGGAATCGTGCGAAGCACGACCGTCCTCATCTCCAGGCCGAAACTCTCACAACCCTTCCCTCTTCCGAAATGCCCTCACCACTTCGCCAACGTCTTTATGCTCAGAATCCACCGCGAAGTTCATCTCGCGAATCTCCTCCGCGCTGACCTTCCCTGCCAATTGATCCATCGCGACCTGAATCCCCGGATGCCGCCGCAGCGAGTCCTCCCGAATCAAGGGCACAGCCTCATACGGAGGGAAATAATGCCGGTCATCCTGCAACACAGTCAGCCCCAAAGCGCGTATCGGCCCATCGGTCGAATTCCCCGCCACCATATCCACCTGCCCCACCCCCAGCGCTCGATAAAGCAATCCCAGGTCCATCACCCGCGGCGCATCGCGAAAGTGCAGCCCATACGTCGCCTCCAATCCGCGCAGGCCATCGGGCCGCTCCTCAAACTCATAGCCCACACCAAGTCTCCATTGCGGCGCGATCTTCGCCGCATCGGAGATCGTCTTCAACCCATACCGCTGCGCATCCGCACCGCGCACCACCATCGCAAAGGTGTCCTCAAACCCCAACCCGCGTTCTACCTTTACGGCATACCGCGTCGCATACAAACGTTGAACAGTATCGAACACAGTGGCCGCATCGCGCTGCCCCATCGGAGGAAGTGGCTGCTTCAGGATCGCCGTCAGCGCAGTCCCGGTGTACTCCACATAGGCATCGATGCGTCCATTCACCAGAGCCTGCTGGCAGATATAGCTTCCGGCCAGATAAAACTTGCGGTCAACCTTCTCTCCGGTGACTGCCTCAATCTCCTGCGCCACCAGTTCCCCCAGAACCACCTGCTCGGTAAAGTTCTTCGCACCGATAACAATCCTCGAAGATCGCGGCGGAGCACACGCACTGAGTCCACCAAAGATAGCCAAAAGCACAACCAGAGCAACCAGCCTCCGCACCTTCGTCACTGCACTTGCAGTTGCGGCTGCACTTGCTTCTAGGTAGCCCAAGGCTTCAGCCTTGGGTCTCTTGAACCCATCACAGATTTGGGGCTTTAGCCCCTGGGCTAAGCCTTCCCTCGAATCGTTCCAACTCTCCAACCATCGCCGAGTCACGCTCGCCTCACTGCCAGCTTTTTCTCCAGCCACCCCAACCCCGCATCGGCAATCAGAGCAAGCAAAGCCGCCGGAATAGCCCCCGCCAGCACCAGCCGGTTATCCACGCTCGCCACTCCGCGAAAGATCAGCTCGCCCAACCCACCCGCACCAATCGCCGCTGCAATCGTCGCCACCCCCACGCAGGTCACGGTGGCTGTCCGCAGTCCAGCCAGAATGACGCTGGCCGACAGCGGCAGCTCCACCTTCCACAACCGCTGCCACGAGGTCATTCCCATGGCCTCGGCCACATCGCCAAGCGTGGCATCGACGCTTCCAATACCTGCATAGGTATTCCGCAGAATGGGCAGCAGAGCGTAACCCGTCAGGGCAAGGATTGCCAGCCGAGCCGCATTCTCCCCCAGCCAGGGAACTGGCAGCAGCAATCCAAAGAGCGCCAGGCTAGGAATCGTCTGCACCACGTTGGCGAAACCGATCACCGGCTTCGCCAACCCCGGCCTCCGAGTTAACAGTATCCCCAGCGGCAACCCAATCCCCGCCGCCAATAACATGGCGAAGAGAGTCAGCCACAGATGCTCGAACGTCAGCCGGGCTATCTCCCACCCATGCGATTGAATAAACGCTATCAAGCTGGCACCACTCGATATACCGCCGAAACATAATCTTTTACATGAGGATTCTCCGAAGCCAGAACCTCACCGGCAGGCAGGTCCGCCACCACCTTACCCTCGGCTAAGAACACCACTCTCTGCGCCAGATAAAGTGCTTCATCCAGATCATGCGTCACCAGCAAAACCGTCTTGCCGACACGCTGCAAAAGCTCCCGCAGCATGGTCTGCATCTCCGCCCGCGTCAATGGGTCGAGCGCACCAAACGGCTCGTCCATGAGCAATATATCCGGATCCATTGCCAGCGAGCGCGCCAGCCCCACGCGCTGCCGCTGCCCCCCGGAGAGCTGCCACGGATAACGCTCTCGAAACTGAGCAAAGTCCAAACCCGCCAGCGAGAGAACCTCTTCCGCACGCTTTGAGGTCTCCACCCGAGACCGCCCTGCCAACTCGAGGGCCATTCCCGCGTTCCGCTCAACAGTCATGTGCGGAAAGAGCCCCGTCTCCTGGATCACGTACCCAATGCTTCGACGCAGAGCCACCACGTCGTAAACCCCGACAGGACGATCCCCAACGTGCACTTCTCCCGAGGTAGGAGTGACCAGCCCATTGACCATCCGCAGCAGCGTCGTCTTTCCCGACCCGCTTCGCCCTAATAAAGCCGTCGTCGTCCCCGCTTCGAGACGCAAGGAGATATCGCGCAGCAGAAAATGGCTGCCAGCCAGCGTATAGCTCACCTTCGCGAACTCAACGCCAACTGCAGCCATCGTCTCTACCTATCTGATTTTGACTACTGAGCCGCCTCCGGAGCCGACTCGGCCCCGTCCTGCAGTCCCGTCCCGGCATGCCCCTTTACGCGGACTACCGTAATCTTTTCAAAGCCTTCCTTGAAGGTCGGCGGACGCAGGCGCTCTGCCATCTTTTGCATCACCTCATCGGTCACGACGCGTTCGCGCTTGCTATTG
>NZ_DATKQC010000441.1:0-13660 GCF_035532915.1 Edaphobacter sp. | reverse complement strand
TCGTTGAAGTAACAAAGAGAATTTTGGCCGAAGGAGCTATAGCACCAGCCCACTCGATATCGAACAGGGATTCCTGAAGATCGGAGAGTGCAGGATGGCAATTGGGAGTGGTATTGGGATTATTGATGCAGGCAGACGAAGGCGCGCCGGGGTTGGCCCCAAAGCTCAAAATATCGGGAAGAGCTGCAGGGAGTCCAGCGGCGGTGCGAAAAGCTTTGAGGTCATTGGTGTAGGAGGTGATATCGACCTGCCCCAGCACCGCGATGTCTCCGCAGGGCACTGAAGGATTGGAGCAGCCTCCTATTCCAGCGCCGGAGAGACCATTGCTGGCAATGAGTGGATTGACGTTATAGATGATGTTGAAGTCAGCAGGGGCAATAGCATGAAATGTCGTGTTACCCGGCGCCGTGAAATGCGGGCGGATGGCGTTGGCCGGAACCTGATGGACGCGCAGATGTGCCTCAGGTCGAAAGTCGTTGAGGCCGCTTATATTCGCGACGACGCTGGCAATCGCCGACGGCAGAACAGGGTCCGTCACGTTGGCGATATGACTTTCACCGTTAAGAGACAGACTGTGAATTGTGGTTCCGAAGGCTCGCTGAACCTGTGCCGCCGTGCCGCTGAAGGTGACGAAGGTTGAGCTTTTGGCAACTCCGGTCACGGTAAATCCCTGCGCCGTGAGCCAGGAGGTGACGTGGGCGATGTCGTCGGCGCTGAGACCGAACTGTGCGCCAAACTGCTGCGGTGTCAGCCATTGGTGATAGCGCGGAGAGGAGGGATTCTGCTGATCGGCCATAAGCTGGTCGAGGGCAGCCCTCTGTGCGGCTGTCTTATTGAACTGCAGCATCAGCCCATTCAACTTGAGCGAACCGGGAGCGGCTCCAAGGTCGATTGAACTCTTAGCGCGAGGGGAGACTGTGTTTTGAACCGGTCTGCGGGCCTCGGGGACAACCGAGGCGATTCGGTTGGGGACGGCTGCGTGGCCCAGAGAACAAAGAGCGAACACGAGGCTAAGAATAGGAAAAATAGTACCCACAAACGAGCGGCGACTCTGCATAATTACTCTTTCCTGCACAACGATTGAACATCAACAATGGCCTTAACCTAAATAAAGACTGCTACGTGCCCTACTCTTGAGCCTTAGCAGCAATTTAATAGCCATTCTGATGTCGCGCGTGATGTTATGCACAGGATGAAGCTTGTTGAAGTCAAAGAGCGTACCTTCCCGCCTTGACGATATGCTGGGCCACCTGGCGGCGGAGCGCAATGGTATCTGCCGGGTCATGCTTGGCGAGGCGACGGAGGATGGTGAACTGGGTTCGAGCCATATCGCCCTCGGCTACGGCTGCGATGACTTTGCGGGCGCAAAGCTCGATCTTCTCCATTGCGCCAGCGGCATAGATACGGGCCATAGCGACAGAAATTTCGGCACCAGCGCTTCCCTTGCCAACGACGATCTTCTCGGCACGCAGGATCGCGGACTCCATCGCGTAGACTTCGATGACCATATCCGCAATAGCTCCCATGACCTCCTGCTCGTCGGATATCGCAGCCATATATTTCTGGGTGGCTGCTCCGGCAGCGAAGAGTGTCACTTTTTTGGCACTGGCGAGGAGATCAGCTTCAGCGGCAAGCGGCCCCTCTCGGTCTTCCTTCGCGGTGGGGCCAGCCATGACTTCATCCATCAACTGTTTAATGGCAGGCATCAGCGCGAGTTTGCCCGACATTGCCGATTTGATGAGCCACCCGGTAATGATGAGGCGATTGATCTCATTGGTGCCTTCGAAGATGCGATTAATCCGCGAGTCGCGATAGGCGCGCTCGGCGGGATACTCTTCGACGTAGCCGTAACCTGCGTAGATTTGCAGCACTTCGTCGACCACACGGTCGAGCATCTCCGAGTCCCATACTTTGACGATGCTGCACTCGACGGCATAGCCCTCAATGGCCTTTTGAATAGCCGCTGTATCGTGTTTGTCGACGTTTGCCAGAGCCGCGTCGATCATGCCTACAGTGCGGTACGAAAGTGCTTCCCCGACAAAAACACCGACAGCGCAGTCCGCAAGCTTTTCCTGAATCAGGCCGAATTCAGAGATGGATTTTCCGAAGGCTTTGCGTTCTTTGGCATAACGGATGCCGTTACCGAGCGCCATCCGGGCTGCACCCACAGCGGCGTTGCCTAGCTTGTAGCGGCCGACGTTGAGGATGTTGAAGGCGATGTGCGCTCCCTTACCCACTTCGCCAAGGAGATTCGCGGCCGGAATCCTGCAATCCGTCAGACTGAGCGGGCAGGTTGAGCTGCCGCGGATACCAAGTTTATGCTCCTCCTTGCCAATGGCGAGGCCAGCAGTGCCGCGCTCTACAAGGAAAGCAGTGAGTTTTTCTTCCCCTGCTTTAGGCCCCTCCGGAATCGCGCACTGGGCAAAGACGGTAAAGAGATCGGCGAATCCGGCGTTGGTAATCCACATCTTCTCGCCGTTCAACGTGTAGGTCTGTTTATCTTCGGACAAGACCGCGCGGGTACGGGCGCTCAAGGCATCAGAGCCGCTGGTGGACTCCGAAAGCGCGTAAGCTCCAATGAATTCGCCGCTGGCGAGTTTAGGGAGATACTTCTTTTTCTGCTCCGCCGTGCCATACCAGACGATGGGCAGCGTGCCGATGCCGACGTGCGCCGAGAAGATGACCGAGAAGCTTCCCTGCCGAGCGATGTTGTCGGCAATGATGGCAGCCGTGCTCTTGTCCATATCCAAACCGCCAAACTCTTCGGGAATATCGACAGAAGTCAGGCCAAGCTCGGATGCCTCCTTCATGAGACGACGGATGACCGCAAAATCCTTGGCTTCTATCTGGTCAGAGACGGGAACGATCTCGTTAGCGGCAAACTCGGCAGTAGTCTGGGCGATCTGGCGTTGCTCGTCCGTGAAGTCTTCGGGGAAGAAACAATTCTGCGAGCCGGGGTTGGAGATGAGAAAGCTGCCACCGGGAATAATTTTCTTGTCGGCGGGAGTTACGGGGAGCATCGTTGCAGCCATGGCAATCTCCTTACATCCATCAACAGTTATTCAGTCTCGAAGATTCCAGCGGCGCCCATGCCTCCGCCTACACACATTGTTACCATGCCGTACTTTGCTTTGCGACGAGGCATCTCGCGCAGGAGGCTGGCGGTCAGCTTGGCGCCAGTGCAACCCAATGGATGTCCAAGGGCAATCGCTCCGCCGTTGACATTGACCTTAGCGGTATCCAGGCCGAGAACCTTGATGACGGCAAGAGATTGCGCGGCGAAGGCTTCGTTGAGCTCGATGACACCGATGTCGTCCAACGACAGTCCAGCCATCTTGAGGACTTTGGGAATGGCGTAGACAGGGCCAATGCCCATCTCTTCGGGATCGCATCCTGCATAGGCAAACGCAATGAACTTTGCCAGCGGCTTAATGCCGAGCGCGGCGGCGCGGCTTGCCGACATCACCACGGCAGCGGCGGCTCCATCGGACGTCTGCGATGAGTTCCCAGCCGTTACTGTGCCTTTGGCATGAAACACCAGCTTCAGCTTCGCAAGCGCTTCAAGAGACGTATCGGCCCGAGGACCCTCGTCTTGCCGGAAGATGATTTCACTCGGCTCAGCTTTTCCTTGAGCGTAGCTTGTATTTGTAACTATCACAGGAATGATCTCGTCCTCGAACCTTCCAGCAGCAATGGCAGCAAGCGCCTTCTGATGCGAATCGTACGAAAACTGATCCATCGACTCGCGCGTAATGCCGTAGTGAGCTGCCACGCGCTCCGCCGTCAGTCCCATCGACATATACGAACCGGGATAGTTCTCGACCAGCCATGGATTGACCGAGATCTTATTGCCTCCGAATGGAACATAAGACATGCTCTCCGTGCCCCCCGCAAGAATCACGTCAGCGCTGCCGGAACGTATACGATCTGCAGCAATGGCAATACTTTGCAGGCCAGAAGCACAGTAACGGTTGATGGTCATCGCAGCCGTTTCTACAGGCAGGCCCGCGCGGAAGCTGGCAACACGAGCAACGTTCATTCCCTGCTCGGCCTCCGGCATCGCGCAACCCAGAATCACATCCTCGATCTCCTTTTTATCCAATTGAGGTATGCGCTCCAACGCTCCCATGATTGCGAACGCAGCCAGGTCGTCGGGGCGCGTCGTGCGAAGCATGCCACGAGGAGCCTTGCCTACAGCGGTGCGAACAGCAGATACGATGACGACTTCGTTCATGGGACGTAAAACTCCTGGACTCTAATTCCTCAGCGGCTTGCCCGTCTTCAGGGTGAAGGCTATTCTTTCCTGCGTTTTCTTTTCACCACAGAGCGAGAGGAATGCCTCCCGCTCGAGGTCTAATAGATATTGTTCGCTGACAAGCGTGCCGGGAGTGACCTTGCCTCCGCACAGTACATGCGCAGCCCAGTTGGCTACTTTGGCGTCGTGGTCGGAGAGGTACTGGCCCTCGCGCATGGTCCAGACAGCCAGCTTCAAGGTTGCGAGCACGCTCTCGCCCGGAGCTGGGATGTCGGTACGCGGAAGGGGCGCCGCATATCCTGCGTCGGCAATTGCGCGCGCGCGGAACTTTGCGTCAGAGAGAAGGCGGTCGCGGTTAACAGTAATGCTGTCGGACGTCCGTAGGAACCCGAGGGTGCGAGCCTCAGCGGCTGAAGTTGAGACCGCTGCCTTGGCAATCGTCTCGAAGTTCTTCTTGAGCGCCTCGAAGATCTCGACGCCTTCACCACGCGCATCGGGGCGGATGCTGGAGCCCGCTTCAATGCTGCGGATCGTCATCTCCTTGCATCCTCCTCCGCCAGGGATAAGTCCAACGCCAGCCTCGACAAGTCCCATGTAGAGCTCAGCATGGGGCTGGCGAGCAGCGGCGTGCAGGGCGATCTCGGTGCCTCCGCCAAGACACATGCCGTAGGGCGCGACGACAACCGGCCGCCGGCAAAACTTGATCGCTTGCGTCATGTTCTGAAAGGCGCGTACCGCGAGATCGACCTCGTCCCACTCCTCGTCCTGAATCGTCAGCAGCAGTTGCATGAGATTGGCGCCCACGGAAAAATTAATCGAGTCGCCAGTAATGACGAAGGCCTCGAAGTCCGCCACCTGCTGGCTGGCCGGCTTTAAGGTTTGGGCAATGAGAGACACAATATCGTCGCCAAGCGCATTCATCTTCGAGTGCAGCTCAATCGCGGCGACTCCATCACCAAGATCGACGACGGATGCCCCTGAATTTTTCCTGACTACGCCGTTCACTTTCTTGATAGCGGCAAGTGACGTGACCCCGTCAGCCAGCAGCACAGGCTTGTAAGCACCGCTCACGGGATCGAAGAAGAGACGTCCACTGGGGACAGCGACATCATCCTTGTACCAGCTTTCCCCGACGGCAAGCAGCTTTTCGACGGTGGCTGCAATAGGTCGCCCTTCAGCTCGCATCTTCTCCGTTGTAACCCGTACTCCTGCGGCGTCGAACATCTCAAAGGGGCCAAGCTCCCAGTTGAAGCCGGTCTTCATGGCCTGGTCTACTTCAACAATGTTGTCGGCGATCTCAGGAATGCGGTTGGCAGCGTAGGTAAACAACTCGGTAAGCAGCGGCCAGTAAAACGCCGCGGCTTTGTCTTTCGATCGATCGGCATGAAGGAGTTGCGCGATGCGTGCGGCGGTCGATTCAACATTCTTCGCCATTTCGAGCGCGGGAAACTTCGACCGTGTGCTGGGCTTGTAATCGAGGGTTTGCCAATCGAGAACCAACCGGATATCTCGACCTTCAGCATCTCTGCCTTCCTTCTTATAAAACCCCTGTCCGCTCTTGTCACCGAGCCATTTCTTCTCAATCATCTTTTCGATGAAGGGTGCGAGAACGACCTCCGTTCGCTCGTCTTTAATTCTTAAGGCTTGAGCCTCAAAATTTTTGGATACGTGCGCGAGAACGTCGATACCGACCATATCCCCGAGTCGAAAAGTTCCTGTTCTGGGCCAGCCCAGTGCAGAGCCGGTAAGAGCGTCAACCTCCTCGATGGACAGCCCCTGAGCTTGCATCAGGCGAATGGCATTGCCCATGCTGAAGGTACCGATACGGTTGGCGATGAAGTTTGGGGTATCGTGCGAGCGGACGACGGTCTTGCCGAGCCGCTGGTCACAGAAGCGAGAGATCGACGCACTCACCGCGGGATCTGTTTCAGCGGTGGTGATGATTTCAAGCAACCACATGTAGCGCGGCGGATTGAAGAAATGTGTACCCAGAAAATGCGGCCTCACCTCAGCTGGAAGACTGGCCGCGATATCGGCAATGGGCAATCCACTGGTGTTAGTCGTTAGCACCGCACCGGCCTGCAGGTGTTGCTGCACTTTACCGAGCAGCGATCGCTTGATGTCGAGATCTTCGGCCACGGCTTCGAGGACCCAGTCGCAGTCTGCGATCAAAGCGAGATCGTCGTCAAAATTTCCCGGAGTAATCAGGCGCGCACTACTAACCGCATAAAACGCTGCGGGCTTTGACTTCTTGAGAGCATCCAGTGCGGCGAGGGCGTACCTGTTTCGCTCCTGCTTTGGAGCGTCCGAGGCTGTCCCTGGAGGCACGATATCCAAAAGGATGACGGGAAGTCCGGCGTTGGCAATGTGAGCAGCAATGCGTGACCCCATAGTGCCTGCTCCGAGAACAGCAACTTTGTAAATCTGTCGTGGTGCTGTGTTGCTCTGGGGCATCAGGCAGTACTCCCGGAAACAAAAGCTAAGACGAGTGCAGCATACTGAATGCTCATTCATTTCGTCAAGGAAGGAGTAAACCTACTCTATTAAATAAATAAAGCCGCTGCTCTGGATGGTAAGGTCAGGGCGTCACACCAACGTCTAATGCTTCGATTCAGCGAGCCGATGCATCTCCGAACCGGCAAGAAGAAAGCCGCCAACTCCGTAGACATAGCTGGCCGATGGTTTGAACTTGCCGGGTTGGCCATCGATTGGCTGAATGGAACCAAGGCGGCCATCGGCATAAACGTGACTGAGCATTCCCTTCCACGCCTTCTCCGCGACAGGCTCATACTTCGCCCGATCGAGAATGTGATGATTGATTCCGTACGCGATGCCATACGTAATGAACGCCGAGCCTGAAACCTCGGGAAGTTCATAAGAGTCGGGGTCAAGCAAACCTGATCGCCACAAGCCATCCGGGCTTTGAATCTCCGCGAGCTTTGCCGCCATCTGGCGAAACTGCTCGACATACTTTGCCCGGCTCGGATAATCCGCAGGCATGAACTCCAGCACGTTGACAAGCCCGCCCATCACCCAGCCATTGCCTCGCGACCAGAAAAGCTTCTGCCCATTCGCCTGTTTTTGCGTGAAGTAGCGGCTATCGCGAAAGTAGAGATGTTCCTGCTGATCGTAGAGGCTGGCAGAGGTGAGCCACCACTCATGGTCCATATAGTCGAGATACTTGTGGTCATGCGTCATCGCATACGTTCGCAAAAGAACAGGCGGCGACATGAAGAGAGCGTCGCACCACCACCAGAGCAGCTTGTTCGGATCGTCCTGGCGGACAACAAGGCGGTCCATAATCGCTTTGGTGTTGGCCATGCGCTCAGGTTTCCGGTCAGCCACATAAAGATCGAGATAGGCCTGCCCCAACGCCTGATCGTCAGCATGAGGAAACCGCTTATCCAAAAGCTGCCAGTCGAAGTGCTCGGCCATGTGAAGAACCGCGTTGCGATACTTCGCATCGTGAGTCGTCGTCGAAGCCGCTAGCAGCCCGTCGTACAAGGCGGCAAATGTCCATTCCTGATTGAAGCTGGGCTCGGCGACGGTCAACTCCCAATCCGCGACCTTCTTCATCGCTGCGGAGATCGCTTTGGGCTTAATCGCCGTGGAGAGATTCGTGGCAAGCGGGCCAGGATCATCCGGAGCATCGCCCGCGGCATTGCGATCGACCGGAGTGATCGCCGATTTCTTATGTGCCGGTGATGGTGCCTGTGCGCCGAAACTGGGACCAACCAGCGTTACAAGGATCAAGATCCCGAGAATCTTTGAGCTTCGACTTTTGCGTGAGAACGGAAGAGGCGTCTTTTCGATAGAAAACATGATGGGCTCCATTAAACCAGACCTTCATTCATAACGAGCGCCCCGGCATTATGCAACCTTCAAAAGTGAGTTCTTCTTGTCTTAGCCTCGACAAGACGCAGAACACGCAGTTTAGGCATGCTGGTTTTTTCTTCAAACCTGTGTCTGTTCTGCTCTTCGCTTCGTCGAAAGAAGAGGTCAAGCTCTCCACTTCGGTATAGTTAGACTTCTGGCAGTAACCATTTTTTGATGGAGGTAGTTCTGTGCGAGTTCGAGGGATGATCGCGTCGACGTTGCTGCTGGGAATTGCTTTATGTTGTGCGGCAAAGGCGCAGGATCTGGCCAGCTTCGAAAAGCGGACGACGGTAAAGGTTCTACCCAACGGCCTGACGCTCATTATCTGCGAGCGTCCCGAAGCTCCCGTCTTCAGCTTCTATACCCTGGTCGATGCCGGCTCAGCCGATGACCCGCAGGGCGACAGCGGCCTGGCGCACATGTTCGAGCACATGGCCTTCAAGGGCTCCACTGAGATTGGCACCACCAACTATCCCGCCGAAAAGATCGCCCTGGCCAAGGTCGAAGTCGCCTATGCCGCCTACGATGCGGAGTTTCGTAAGCGCGTCGGCCAGGACGCAGCTAAACTGGCGCAGCTCAAAAAAGTCTTTCAGGACGCCCAGGCTGCGGCTGAGAAATACGTCATCCCCAACCAGTTTTCTGAGATCGCCGAGCAAAACGGCGCAGTCGGAATCAACGCTTCCACCGAAGAAGACTCCACGCAATATTTCTGGAGCATGCCTTCAAACCGCCTGCAGCTATGGGCCTATCTCGAAAGCCAGCGCATCGGTCATCCCGTCGAGCGCGAATTCTATAAAGAGCGCGACGTAGTTCAGGAAGAGCGCCGCATGCGTATCGACTCCTCCCCCATCGGGCGCATGGTCGAACAACTTCTCGCCACAGCCTATGTGGCGCATCCCTACGGGCGCAGCGGAGTCGGCTGGGAGAGCGAGATCAGCCAGGTCACCGCAACCGAGGCCGAGGCATTTCACAAAAAGTATTACGTGCCCTCGAACATCGTCATTGCGGTCGTTGGCGATGTAAAAGCGTCGACGGCGATGCCTATCCTTGAGCGCTACTTCTCCCCCATCCCCGCTGGCCCCAAGCCCGAGCCGATGACCACCATCGAGCCGCCACAGTTTGCCGAAAAGTCGGTTGTCATTAAAGAGGCGACACAGCCCTTCTATATCGAGGGCTACCATCGGCCGGACTATCGCGATCCCGACGATGCGGTCTACGACGCCATCAGCGATATCTTCTCTAACGGGCGGACTGCGCGACTCTATCGCAGCCTGGTGCGCGATCAGCGTATCGCGGCTGAGGCCGAAGGTTTCAGCGGCTTTCCCGGCGATAAATATCCCGGACTGTTTGCGGTCTACGCCGTTCCACTTCCCGGGTACACACCCGAGCAGATGCGTACGGCGATTCATAAAGAACTCGACCGTTTGAAAACGCAGGACGTGTCGGATGAAGAACTGGCCCGCTTCAAGACCCGCGCCCGCGCCGACCTGCTGCGCGGCCTGGCCGATAATGAAGGGCTCGCACACCAGCTGGCTGAATATCAAACGCGTTACGGAGACTGGCGAGAGCTGTTTCGACAATTGGACAAGATCGATGCCGTCAACAAGGCCGACATTCGTCGCGTAGCCAATAAGATCTTCGTCGCCAGCAATCGCACCAGCGCACAGATTGACTTTGTGCCTCCGCAACAAAATCTCGCACCTTCCAAACTACCCACTCCCCGAACGCCTGCCCCGGCGCAAACCGGAGGTGCAAAATGAAGGGACTCTCGACGATGCGTTTTGCAGGCATAGCCCTGACGATTTTGCTGACAACCATGAGCAGCTCTGCTCAGACCGCAACCGCCAAACTGGCTGGCCATACACCGACGACTGCACAGCCGTGGAAGAGCATTCCAATTCCCCCGCTCCACGCATTCAAACCTCAACAGCCAACGCGCATCGAGCTGGCGAATGGTCTGGTCATCTTTCTTCAGGAGGACCACGAGCTCCCCTTCATCAACGGTACAATTCTGATTCGAGGCGGCAGCCGCGACGAGCCCGCGGACAAGATCGGTCTCGTCTCGCTCTACGGACAGACGTGGAGAACAAGCGGCACAACAACGACAGACGGCGACAAGCTCGACGACGAACTCGAAAACAAAGCAGCCAGCCTCGAGACCAGTGGTGGCACTGCCACAACCTCAGTGAACTGGTCTAGCCTGAAAGGCGACTTCGACACCGTCTTCGCCGCTACCGTCGATCTGCTGGAGCACCCCGCGTTCAAAGCTGACAAGCTTCTGCTTGCCAAGCAGCAGCTTGAAACCGGCATCGCACGTCGCAACGACGACGCCAGCAACATTGCCAATCGCGAGGCAGTCAAGCAAGTCTACGGCGCGACCAATCCCTATGCGCGGCAAGAGGAGTACGCCACGGTTGATGCAGTCACCCTGGCTGATCTTAAGTCGTGGCACGACAAAACTGTTATCCCCAACGGCATGATCGTCGCCGTCTCCGGAGATTTCAACAGCGCAACAATGGAGGCCAAACTCCGCGAGACCTTCGGGGCCATGCAGCGTGGCACTCTCATCAAGACATCACCGGTCCACTTCACCTCTCCCGAGCGCAAGATTTACTTTGCGGAAAAGGGCGATGTCGACCAGTCGAACGTCGTCATCGTCGGCCTCGGCACGGAGCGCAGCAATCCCGACTACTACGCGCTTAGCGTCATGAACCAGGTCTTCTCCGGCGGCTTCGGCTCGCGCGTCGTGCAGGATGTCCGCACCAAACTCGGTCTCGCCTACGACGTTGGCGGCAGCTTCGGCGCTTCCTATGACCATCCCGGCATCTTCTATGTCACCGCAGGCACCAAGAGCAGCACCACGGTAGCCGCAACCAAGGCAATGCTGGCTGAAATAGACAAGCTAAAAACCGAGCCGCCCACCCCGGCCGAGCTAAGCAAGGCGAAGGACCAGGTGCTGAACTCCTTTATCTTTCACTACGACTCGCCGGAGAAGACGCTCAACGAGCAGGTGCTCCTCGCTTTCTACGATTATCCCTCCGACTTCCTTGCCAAGTACAAGAGCGGCATCGAAAAGGTCACCTCCGCGGACGTGGCGCGAGTAGCCAACAAATACGTCGATCCGTCGAAGCTCGCCATCGTAGTAGTGGGCAATGAAGCGCAAATCACGCCCAAGCTCGATACTCTCGGCAAGGTCACAGACCTGGACATCTCCATTCCTCCCCCACCCGGAGCGCCCGCCAACTAGGGCCTCGTGAGACGATATCTATCTATGGATGCCACTGGATTTGCAATCGCCATCATGGCCGCGGGCAAGGGTACGCGGCTCAAAAGCAAGCGCCCCAAAGTCCTGCATGAGATCGGCGGACAGGCCCTGCTGCTGCACGTCATCGACGCGGCAAAGACCGTAGTCTCCGCCGGCCAAATCTATTGCATCATCGGCCACGAGGCCGACCGCGTCCGCGCAGCCGTCGCTCCCACCGGCGTGCAGTTCGTCCTCCAGGCCGAGCAGCGCGGCACCGGCCACGCTCTCCAGCAAGTCAAGGCATACTTCACCGAGACCGGCACAGCCATCCCCAAACACTTGCTTGTCCTCTCCGGCGATGTGCCATTAATCCGCCCCGAAACCATAGCCTCCATCTGCGATCTTCATCTCCGCGAAAATGCAGCCATGACCATCCTCACGGCTGTCCCCGACGACCCAACCGGCTATGGCCGCGTCCTGCGCGCCTCTCCCGACAAGCCGGAAGTAACGGCAATCGTCGAGCAAAAATCCCTGCGCCCCGATCAACTTGCCACTCCCGAGATCAACTCCGGAATCTACTGCTTCGAGACGACAAAGCTCTTCCGCAAGCTCGATTCCCTCTCCACCGATAACGCCCACGGCGAGTTTTATCTCACCGACGTGGCTGCCATGCTCGTAGCTGATGGCGAGCGCGTCGTCGCCGTCAAAGCCGACAGCGTCAACGAAGTCCTCGGAGCCAATACCATCGCGGAAATGATGCACCTCGACGCCGCCATGCGCCTCGAAACAGCCAAACGCCTCATGGCCCAGGGAGTTACCATCTTTCGCCCCGAAACCTGTGTCATCGACGCCGCCGTCACCGTGGGCGCAGACACCACCATCGAACCTTACGTGCAGCTACTCGGCGCAACCACCATCGGCACCGATTGCCGCATCCGCTCCTACTCCGTCATTCAGCAGTCGACTCTCGGCAACGGAGTAACAGTACGCAACGGCTGCATCCTCGATAGCGCCGAAGTCTCCGACGGAGCCATCCTCGGTCCTTACGCGCATCTCCGCCCCGAGAGCCGCATCGGCGAAAACGCCCACGTCGGCAACTTCGTCGAGACAAAAAAGGTAACCCTGGGCAAAGGCTCCAAAGCCAACCACCTCAACTATCTCGGCGACGCTACCATCGGCGCAGGAGTCAACGTAGGCGCGGGTGTCATCACCTGCAACTACGACGGCGTCCATAAGCACCAGACCATTATCGGGGACGGCGCCTTCATTGGCTCCGACTCCACCCTCGTCGCTCCAGTTTCGATTGGAGCCGGTGCCTACGTCGCCGCCGGAAGCTGCATCACCGAGAATGTTCCCGCCGACGCACTCGCGCTGGGCCGAAGCCGTCAGGCCAACAAGCCGGGCTGGGCAGCAGCCAGGCGAGCCGCGAAAAAGTAATAAAGTAACAGTTACTCCCGCCGATAAGAACTGGTAAGCCACTCGTTTCCGTCCATCGCACGAGCGGCTGCGCTACTGCGCAAAAGTGCCTATCCATGATGCGGAAACGAATCCTGATCGTCGATGACGAAGCCTCTGTGCGCCAAACTCTAACAGCGTTGCTCGAACACAACGGCCACGTCATCACGGCTACCGAGAACGCCGACGAGGCGCTGGCCCGTCTACAGCAAGACCCAGACTACGATCTCGTCCTCACCGACATCATCATGCCCGGAACAGACGGCCTCAGCCTGCTCGACGATATCTCTCTCGACTATCCCGCCATCCCCGTCGTCATCTGCACCGCCATCAACGATACCCAGGTCGCGACCAGCGCCTTCCGCCGCGGCGCGATCGATTATCTTCTCAAGCCCTTCTCCCATGCCGAACTCGAGAGCGTCATCCTGCGCGCCATGGAGCATGGTCGCCTTCGCAAGCAGAACGCCATCTATCGCCACAACCTCGAATCCATCGTCTCCACCCGCACTGGCCGCCTCCGCTCCACCATGCAGGACCTCGAGCGCAGTTACGACATCACCCTCGAAGCCATGGGCGACGCGCTCGACCTGCGCGACGAAGAGACCGAAGGCCACTCCCGCCGCGTCACTGCCTACACCATTGCCCTCGCCCGCTCCATAGGCATCGAAACCGAAGAGCTGCGCACCATCGCCCGCGGCGCCTTCCTGCACGACATCGGAAAAATCGCCACCCCCGACAGCATCCTGCTCAAGCCCGGCCGCCTCAACACCGACGAGATGAGCACCATGCGCGAGCACTGCGAGCGCGGCTACGAGATGGTGCGCAAGATA
>NZ_DATKQC010000440.1:0-7282 GCF_035532915.1 Edaphobacter sp. | reverse complement strand
ACTCGGACCACTCGCGCTATTTGATCTCGGGACAGGCGAACATCATCTTTCAGGGGCATGGGCCGTTTCATTCGCCCTATGAAGGCACCAACAGTTTTCTTGGTCGCGGAGAGTACAAGGCCTCGCTGTTAGGAACCTTGTATCTGGGCATGCAGCTCAATAAAAACCCGAAGAGCGATACCGACGTGATTTTCGACGTGGAATCGTCAGGTGGGCGCGGGGACAGCGAGGCGCTGGGGCTTGCGGGTTTCACCAATCTGGATGTGGTTCGCAATCCGAACCTTGGCTCGACGCCTTATATTGCGCGGGTTCAGCTCCACCAGACCATTGGACTAAGCAATAAGCTGGTTGACGCCGACCGTACGCCCTTCTCGCTGGCGACCCAGGTTCCGGAGCGGCGACTGGAGTTCCACGTCGGGAAGATGAGCATGCCCGACTTCTTCGATATCAACAGCATCGGGACTGACAGCCATCTCCAGTTTCTCAACTGGACGGTCGACAACAGCGGAAGCTGGGACTATGCCGCCGACACCCGAGGCTACACGTATGCCGCCGTGGCTGAGTACGACGACAAGGACTGGACCGCGCGCTACGGCGTAGCGCTGATGCCGACGGTCGCCAATGGGATCGACCTCGACTGGAACCTGCGACGCGCCAGCGGGCAGAATATGGAGTTCGAGCTTCGCAAATCGCTGCTGGGAGGGCTGGTCAGCCCGGACCGTAAAGGGACGATCCGCGTGCTGAGCTTTGTGAATCATGCGCACATGGGGCTTTATCGCGATGCGATCAAAGCGTATCTGGATGGTGAAGACAAGACGCCGAATATTACGCTGCACGAGAAAGACGGCGAGGTGAAGTACGGCTTTGGGCTGAATGCAGAGCAGGAGTTGACGCAGAACCTGCGCGTCTTTACCCGCGTCGGTTGGAACGAAGGCCAGCATGAGTCGTTTGCTTACACCGAGGTCGATCAGACGGTCGAGTTTGGGGGCGATTACTCGGGCAGGGCGTGGGCACGGCCAAACGACAAGATCGGCCTCGCATTTGTGAGCAACGCCATCAAGCGCGACCACCAGAACTACCTGCGCCTCGGCGGCCTCGGCTTTCTGCTTGGCGACGGCAACCTGAATTATGCCCGCGAGGACATTCTTGAGGGCTACTACAACGTCCATGCGTGGCGCGGCGTGTATTACGCGCTGGATACGCAGTTCATCGATCACCCCGGTTACAACAAGGACCGTGGTCCGGCGCTGGTGTCGGCGCTGCGGATGCATGTGGATTTTTAAAACAATTCTCCTGTTACTGCGAAGTGGACGATATCACGGGGTGCCGTTTTCCTTGAGAGAAAACGGCGATTAGTTCTAAGCTTCGCTATGCTCTACGGGAGAATCGTTACGGCTCGCCGTATACTTCTGGCGTGACTCCACTTATCGCGTACGAAGCGATCGGGTTTTTCCTGGGCCTGATCTTTGGCAGTTTTTTGAATGTCTGCATTGCACGGCTGCCGCTGGGTCAGTCGGTCGTCCATCCGCGCTCGCGCTGCTCGCAGTGTGGGGTGGGGATTCGCTGGTACGACAACCTTCCGGTGCTGAGCTGGCTACTGTTGCGCGGCCGCTGCCGCGACTGCAAGCACGCCATTGCGCTGCAGTATCCGCTGGTGGAGATTGGCCTTGGGCTGTGGTTTATGGCAGAGGCAGCGGACATTTACAACCTGCTTACTTTTTCAAGATCGCATGACCTGGTGTCGGATGTCATTGTGCATGTTGGCGTTGCCTTGCTTGGCTTCCTGCTGATCGGGCTGATGGTGATGGACTGGCAGACCCAGTTGCTTCCGGACCTGTTCACGCTGGGCGGCATCACGGTTTCGTTCTTTCTCACCTGCGTCCGCGCTGTCTTTCTCGCGCCGAACGAGGACGACGTCATCCTGCATAACCAGCAGATTCAGATCAGCAGTCCGGGAAGCTCTGCCGGACAGGGAAACGTCTTTCTTACTGGGCCGGAGAGGCTGTTGGGAGAGTGGCTGCTCGCCGTCTTTGCGGCAGTTGTGATTCTGCTGCTCGTCCGATGGCTGTACCGGGTGCTGCGCCACCGCGAAGGCATGGGGTTGGGCGACGTGAAGCTGTTCGGTCTATTGGCTGCGTTTCTCGGCTTCTGGCCCGCGACGCTGGCGCTATTTCTCGGCGTGCTGTTCGCGAGTGTTTATGCCGTCGTTTTGCTGGCTCGAGGTAAGGCTGGAGCGGCTTCTAAACTGGCTTTTGGGAGCTTCCTTGCGGCCGGCGGATTGATTGCCGCTCTTTATGGCGAAAAGATCGTCAACGCATATAAAACACTGCTTTAACCAACAGCCGAATACCGTCAACAACTTGACACTTGACCGTCGCAATCTTAGAGTCGAAGATGGCCATGCAAAGTTACCCCTACATATGGAATTACCTTCCCCTGGTGCTACAGATCCTGCTGGCGCTGGGTGTTGCCTGTGGCATGGTTGGGGTCTCATTCCTCATCGGCAAACATAAAAATTCACGTACCAAAGCCGGCGCTTACGAGTGCGGCATGGATCCTATCGGCGATGCGCGCGGACGCTTCTCGGTCCGCTTCTACATGGTCGCGATGCTCTTCATCCTGTTCGACGTCGAAGCGGTCTTCATGCTTCCCTGGGCGGTCATCTTTCGCAAGCTCCCGGCGATCACCGGCTCGCGCATGTTCGGCTTCTACGAGATGCTGGTTTATATCGGCTTTGTAGGTGTCGGCCTCTTCTATGTCTGGAAGAAGGGCGTTCTGGATTGGTCCAACGATAAGGGAGATCTCTAATGGACGCCGTACTGAATGGCACCGAGGCCGTATTTGCGGCCCATGCCGATAACGCGGCGGTCAAGGCACTTTCGGGTCTTGCGACCGATGCCAAGTTTGACCGGGCTGAACTGACCATTACCATCGCGCGCGAGAACATCGTCGCCGCCTGCGAAGCCGTCAAGCAGGCAGGTTATACCTTCTTCGAAGACGTCACCGCGGTTGACTGGTATCCTTCGGAGCCGCGCTTCCAGATCACGTATCACATCCTGTCGATGTCGCTGAAGTCTCGGGTTCGCCTTGTTGTCCGGCTGAGTGAGAGTGATGCGGTGATCGACAGCATCGTTGGCGTCTGGCCCTCGGCCAACTTCTACGAGCGCGAAGTCTTCGACCTCTTTGGCGTCCGCTTCAGCGGCCACCCCAACCTCCGCCGCATCATGATGCCCGAAGACTGGCAGGGGCATCCGCTGCGTAAGGACTATCCCGTGGAGGGATACCGCTAATGGCTCCCGTTGCTGCTCCAGAGATGTTGAACCCCGGCGTTGAAGATGTTGTCGCCGACAGAAATCGCCACCAGGGCGTGCCTCCTCCGCAGGACCAGACCATGGTCATCAACATGGGGCCACAGCATCCTTCGACGCACGGCGTGCTTCGGTTGGTGCTTGAGATCGATGGTGAGTCCGTCGTCTCGCTGGCGCCGGACATCGGCTACCTGCATACCGGCATCGAGAAGACCTGCGAGGCCAAGTTTTATCAGCAGGTCGTGCCGCTGACCGACCGCATCGACTATCTCTGTCCGATGACCAACAACCTCGCCTACTGCCTCGCGGTAGAGAAGTTGCTTGGTCTCGAAATTCCGGAGCGCGCGCAGTATCTTCGCGTCCTGCTCAACGAGTTGACGCGCATCCAGTCGCACCTGGTCTGGCTTGGAACGCACGCCATGGACATCGGCGCGCTCACCGTCTTCCTCTATTGCTTCCGCGAGCGCGAGGACATTCTCCGCATCTTTGAGAGTGTGTCCGGCCAGCGCATGATGAGCAGCTACTTCCGCATCGGCGGCGTTAGTCTTGAGCCGCCTCTGGATTTCTACAAGGAAGTTCAAAACTTCCTGAACATCATGCCCGACCGGATCAAGCAGTACGAGAATCTGCTGACCGGCAATCCTATCTGGATGGGACGCCTCAAGGGCATCGGCCATCTCTCCGCCGCCGACGCGATCGCGCTGGGCGTGACTGGGCCACCGCTGCGTGCGTCAGGCGTCGATTGGGACCTTCGCCGCGATATGCCTTACAGCGGCTACGAGAAGTTCAAGTTCAGGGTGCCGGTCTCGAATGACTGCGACGTCTGGGCTCGTTATGTCGTTCGCATGCAGGAGATGTACGAATCGGTCAAGATCTGCCAGCAGGCGCTCGATGGAATGCCCGAAGGCCGCATCGTCGCCGACGCGCCGAAGATCATCCTTCCGGATCGCGAACAGATGAAGACGCAGATGGAAGCACTGATCCATCACTTCAAGATTGTTACCGAGGGATTTGGCGTTCCTGCGGGCGAGGTCTTCCAGGCAGTCGAATCGCCGCGCGGCGAGATGGGCTACTACGTCGTCTCGGACGGCACCGCCAAGCCCTATCGCGTCCACATGCGCAATCCTTCTTACGCGACTTTGCAGGCACTCGAGACGATGTGCAAAGGCCGCCTGCTCGCCGACGTCGTGGCAGTCATCGGCTCCATCGACATTGTTCTCGGAGAGATTGATAGGTAAGAGCGTTTCAGCAAGTTTGTTTTTGTATTGAGGTAAGTTTTGACCAACGAACGCATCGACAGGGAACTCTGGACATCGTTCGCATCGCTGATCAGAAGCTATGGAGCGGCCCACGGGCTGAACAGCCGCCACCAGGCAGTCGTCGAAGTAGGGAGTGACCTCATCCTGCTTCGCGTCGGAACACGCTGGCTACGCTTTACGCCCAGCGAGATGATTGAAGACAACAACCGCACGGTGCCGTTCCGTCTGAACCATGATGGGACCGCCACGATCGGTGAAGTAACCGAAGAGATGGACCTTGCCGCCGAAAGGCTGGCGCGGGAGATGATGCAAAGTGAGTGAAGTCGCCAATACGATTTTTTCCCCGGAGCTGGCAGCGCGCTTCGACCACCTCGTCACCATTTATCCGATGCGGCGCTCGGCGCTCGTGCCTATGCTGCTGTACGCGCAGGACGAGGTCGGCTATGTCTCCGACGCCGTCGTCACCGAGATAGCGCAGCGCATTGGGTTGCTGGAACTCGAAGTTCGCAACGTGCTGAGCTACTACTCCATGCTGCGCACCAAGCCCGCAGGCAAGTACAACTTGCAGGTGTGCACCAACATCAGCTGCATGTTGCGCGGCGGCTACGAGATTCTCGACCACTGCAAGGCGAAGCTCGGCATCGGGCATAAAGAGACGACCAAAGACGGTGTCTTTTCTCTGGAAGAGGTCGAGTGCATCGGCGCCTGCTGCTGGGCTCCGGCCATGCAGGTCAACTACGACTTCCACGACAACCTCACCACGATCAAGGTCGACGAGATTATCGAAACCTATCGCGCAGGCCAGGGAAAGGACGTCAAATAATGCCTACCCTCGTCTCTCATCCCGATGAAGTCAAAGTCGTCTCCCGCCGTTTCGGCCAGGGCGCGGCCAACATTGACAAGTATCTTGAACTCGACGGTTACAAGGCCGTCCAGCAGGCCATCGCCGAAGGTCCTGAGTGGATCATCAACACGATGAAGGCCTCGGGCCTCCGTGGGCGCGGCGGCGCGGGCTTTCCTACCGGCCTCAAGTGGTCGTTTGTGCCCAAGCAGTCTGAGAAGCCCAAGTACGTTCTGGTCAACGGCGACGAGTCCGAACCCGGCACCTGCAAAGACCACGTCATCTTCCGCGAAGATCCTCATGCCGTCATCGAAGGCACCATGATCGCCGGGCTGGCCATCGGCTCCAAGCTTGGATTCATCTATCTCCGCGGTGAGTATCGCTACCTGCTCAAGATCGTCGAGAAGGCGGTCGCCGATGCCTATGCGCGCGGCTTCCTCGGCAAGAACATCTTCGGCACCGGCGTCGATTTCGACATCATCACGCAGACTGGAGCGGGAGCCTACGAGGTTGGCGAAGAGTCGGCCCTGATGGAGTCGCTCGAAGGCAAACGCGGCGTTCCGCGCATCAAGCCTCCCTTCCCTGCCGTCGTCGGACTCTATGGCGGACCAACGGTCATCAATAATGCCGAGACCATCGCCAATGCACCGCACATTCTTCTGATGGGTGGCGAGGCGTTTGCGAAGCTCGGCACCGAGCGCAATGGCGGCACTCGTCTCTTCGGCATCAGCGGCCACGTCGAGCGCCCCGGCGTCTATGAACTTCCGATGGGATACAGCCTTCGCAAAGCGATCTACGAAGTAGCGGGCGGCATCAAGGACGGCAAGAAGTTGAAGGCCGTCGTTCCCGGCGGCTCCTCCTGCCCCGTTCTCACCGCAGACGAGATTGACGTGGGCCTCGACTTCGACCAGATGGCCAAGGCCGGGACCATGCTTGGATCGGGCGGAATTGTCGTTCTCGATGAGACCGTCTCCATCGTGGAGTTCGCGCTTCGCACCATCGCCTTCTACCAGCACGAGTCTTGCGGTTGGTGCATCCCCTGCCGCGAAGGCACGGACTGGATCAAGAAGACCCTGACCCGTGTCTACAACGGCGGCGGCAACAAGAAGGACGTCGATAACGTGCAGTACCTCGCCGAAAACATGATGGGCCGCACCTTCTGCCCACTCGGCGACGCAGCGGCGATGCCCACTCTTGGATTCGTGAAGAAGTTCCGCAAGGAATTTGAAGACTACATCGAAGGCCACAAGGCCGGAACCCCCATCATCACCGTGCAGCAGTTGGTGGGAGCAGGACATTGAACAGGCGAGTACCCCAATTGATCTGGGTACTCGTGGCGCTCGTACTTTTAGTCGGAGTTTTGAGAATAATCATGCCTCGCTCGCATTGGAGCGCAGATCAGAAGATTTTGATTGAGAAGTCAAAGCAGAGGAATTGAAGATGGCAGACGTAACCTTTACCGTAGACGGCAAAAAACTCACCGCACCTGCGGGCACATTGCTGATTGATGCCTGCAAGTCTGCCGGCATCGAGATTCCTGCTTTCTGCTACTATCCCGGCCTCTCGTTGCAGGCTGCGTGCCGCATGTGTGTTGTGCGCCTTGAAAAAGTGCCCAAGCTGCAGACCGCCTGCACCACGCCGGTCGCTGAAGGCATGGTCGTCGCGACCGAGACGCCTGAGATCGTTCAGTCTCGCAAGGCTATGCTGCAACTGGTGCTGGGCAACCACCCGCTCGACTGCCCCGTCTGCGATGCCGGCGGCGAGTGTGAGTTGCAGGACATGACCTTCAAGTACGGCGCGGCTGACAGCTTTTATGCAGAGCCGAAGAATCACCGCGAAGAGCAGAAGTGGTCTCCTGTCGTCTACTTCGACCG
>NZ_DATKQC010000439.1:0-3300 GCF_035532915.1 Edaphobacter sp. | reverse complement strand
GCGGGCACGCCGGATATGGTTTCAAAGGGCAGGTTGTTCCCCTTGTCTCGCACGCGCTGTACAAGATAATTTCTGCCGGACTGAGGGGAGAACTCGAAGGCCACATCCGACTTGGCCTTCAATACGACGGATTTGGTGCGGGCATCGACAACCTGAACGGCCTGACCGGGCCAAGGGTTGCGCACCCGTATCTTCTGATCAGATCCCGCTTCGATTCCAACTGTGACAAGCCTGCCCCGCCGAATCTGCACATCGACTTTGTCGCGATGTTGAATGTAGACCGTTCCATCTACATCCCAATCGCTCGGCCACGCGGGAGCGATACGCACTTGGCCGTCGTAATCCTGCACCAATGCATCTTGCAGCGCATCGGCAAGAACCCCATCCTGCTCGACATAGAACTCCGGTCCCATAAAGCTCGCGAGACCGGACGGATACGTCTGATACTTCTCTGTAAGGGCAAGTAGGCTGGCCTTGAATTCGTCGGCCATGCCGAGGCGCGCAGCCTGGATCGGGTCGAAGCTCCAGTCATCGTCGTTCTTGATTGGCCGGTTGAGAAAGGTTCGCACCCCGAGCGCATGCTGTGAGCCATCGTCGCCGATGATGCCATATGGCCACACCGGCTCGAGGCCGATGTTTTCTGTATTGTGCTTCTCCGCCCCAGGGTCATGGCTGGCGGCGATGATGGTGTCACGCGAGTTTGTATCTGCGGCCACCAGAACGTTGGGTGAACCAATCCTGACCAGTGGAAACGCCGACACACTGGGAAACGCTTGCTTCAATTGGCCGATGAGATTGGCGTCGGTGTTGAGAACCGTAGCCGCCTCGATCACGGCTGGAAACAGAGAACGCATCGCGGAGATATCTGTAGTCGGATCGTGAACGTCCCATTGCATCTCATGTGCGTTTGAGGGAAAGGTATGGAGCGCACCATTGTGATCGCGCGTGGCGTAGGCCAGCAGAAAAATCGCCGACTCGCGCATGACCGGATAATTCATTGCCAGAAAATGGCGATCGTCGGTGGCAAGGTATTGCTGCCAGATCCACAAAGAGACTTCCGCGCCGGTAGAAATGGTGCGGGCGTTATAGTATGGCTTCGAGTCCTGACCGCAATTGATGGCCGGAGCCGGAATCCACGTCTCGTTTTCATAGCCCTGGCCACTAAAGCGCATGGTTTCCGGTACGCATGCGCCGGGACGGCCTCCCATGTGCAACTTGGTCCAGGCAAGTACGTTCTTGAGATTTTCTCGATAGAGGTTGAAGTAAGAATCGTTGAGTTGGAAGACGCCAGCGCCGAGGTTGGCGGCCACCTGCATGCGCAAGTTCCAGTGCCAGTAGGCCGAGGGGCCCCATTTGTGTTCATCGCGGATCGACGAAAAAAGATCGCCAATACCGGCTTGGGAGCCTGGAAGACGATCGCGACTCTCTGCAGCTGCCGTGTAGAGATCGATGATGCGCAGGTTCTCGAGGTACTCGGCGGCGTGATCGCTCGAAGACAGCTTCATCAATCCGGCGCGTTCCCAGAATGCGTGCCACCGGGTACGGTGTTCCTGCGAAGAGACCGCTTTCGCGGCGGTGAGCAGGGCAGAGGCTGTAGAAGCAGCGTCGCCGCCGCGCCAGGTGGGTGAACCCACCAGGATGCGAAACGATCCATCCGGTCGAGGGCGGAATGTAATTCTGATCGATAGGGCGCTGCTCTTTTCGACCCGAAGATCGAGCGCGTCTGCTGTGATGGCTGCCAGGGAGCCGAAGGTCCGACCGCTGGCTCCGGCTTCTTTGTTATCCGGCCACGTCTCGGCAAGGATGCCGATGTTGCCGTCCGCGATCACTTGAGGCTGACGCGGTGGCCACAGTTTAAGCTCTGCGGTCTGAGTGGCGTTGGGGTTCGCTCCGATAACATTAATGACCATCACATCGAGCGCTTCGGACACATACGTTGTCGCGGTCATCCCTCCGCCATGCTCCTGAAATTCTCCGTCATAGAGGTCAAGGCGAGCGGAGTAGTCGCTCGCATGGGTTAGCTTACTCAGTCCAGGAAGTATGACCTGGCCTGGCGAAAGCCGTAGTGGAAACGTGTCGCCGCGATTGAGCTGCGCTGTATATCCATCCTGCGCCCAAACCGCGACGCCAAGGCGACCGTTGCCCAGAGGCATGGATTGCTGTGGCAGCTGATTTGGTTGCTGCAGAATAATATCGGAACGTTCGACGATCCCTTTCCGGTCGATGTGAAAAACTCCATTCTTCCACGCGGTAGTGACATTTTCGCTTTGCGCCCTGACTGAGCCCACTGCGGTGATGGTCAGCACTCCGAAAAGTAGCAGGGAAGAAAGTAATGTTGCGATGCGAACCCTTCCCCGGACATTGAGGATATGAGCAGATCGTTGAGCACCTATCGGGATATTTCCAACCATGAGTCCCCTCGCTTCCAAAGTGAACCGCTTCATGTCGATGCTGTCATCGTCAGTTTGATCGCCGGCATACAAGATCCAAGACATAGTTAACATCTGCACCGCGGCTCGCTAGCGAACCGAAGGACAGTGCAGGGTAGAACTTCTTTGTTGAACCAACTGCGACGTCAGCTCCTGCGTTCTCGCATGAAGGGCATCGTCGGGATTTGTCTTCTTTGTTCGCATCGCCTCAAATATCTTGAACTGTCGATCTGCCAAGCCTGCTTCCTTCATGCTTCTGTAGGCTAAGGCAAGGCGATAATGTGATTCCGCGTTGTCCGGATCGAGGTCGACTGACTGAGACAACTCCTCAGCAGCGTGGGCGTAGTCCGCCATGTCAGCATAGATCACGCCGAGCAGATAGTGGGCGTCAGCGTCTTGTGGACTCTGTGCGATAGCAAGCTTCAGTTGCGCCTCGATTTCGGCGGTCCCCAAGGCGTTCGGTATTCGCTTGTACTGCTTCCATAGCGCTAAAGCATAGTCGTAATGCGCTTCTGCACTATCCGGGTGCAAAGCAATCAGATGCGTAAGACTATTTGCAATTTTTGTATCAGCTTCGCTTGAAGTCCCAGACAAATTAGCCAGAAATGAGTACGGTGGCAGATATTCAGGATCAATATCGACGGCCCGGAGGAACGACTGAATTGCATCAGCCTTTTGTTGTAATAAATATTCTGCGATTCCCAGTCCAAGCCACAAGCTCGCAGAATCCGGATACTTTACAACCGCGGAGGAGAACATTCTCTTCGCCTCGTCCGAGGATCCTAGATCAATGAGTCCTATTCCAGATTCAAACAAGTTCTGATCCCCTGCGTTTAGATCGGCTGCGAGTCTATATTCCGCAATGGCTTCC
>NZ_DATKQC010000438.1:0-4916 GCF_035532915.1 Edaphobacter sp. | reverse complement strand
CACACCCAGCACAGTGCAGGCGGCAATGATGAGTATGGTGTACTTCGCTTTCAATTTGTTCGCCACAACAAACAGCAGCGGAAAGACGATCGAGATCCGCATCTCATAGACCAGAGACCAGAACGCCGTGTTGTACCGGTTGTAGTTGTAGTTGCCAATGAACAGCACATGTTGAAGAACGGACCGCAAATCGACCTGCTTCGACCAGGTTGCAGCCCGCCAGCCGGTCGATCCCAGGCGATTGTGCCACAGGGCGCATCCGATCAGCGCCAAGGCCAAAGCCCCAAGATAAGGGCCATAGATGCGCAGGATTCTGCGGCGGAGAAAAATCGGATATGGCTGCCTCTTTCCGCGCAGGAAAGGAAGACTCAGCACAAATCCGCTCAACAGGAAAAAAAACATCACCGACTCACGGCCCGAGACCAGTGGGTACAGGAACACCGCCTGCCATCCGCTGCTGAAGGTGGCGGCAGGGTAAAATATGTTCCGAAAATGATTGCCCAGAACAATGACGGCCGCGAGGCCGCGCATCGCGTCCAGCTCGTGAAACCTGCGGCCTTCGCCTTTGGGGTTTTGCAAGGGCTTGGCGGCAGACGGAAGAGAAGGCTTCAAGTCGTTCATCTATTTCAGTGATTGTCTCAGACGCCAGCAAGCATACACTCGCGTTCGTGGCCCGTCCTTTTAATCCTAACCCCGCCTCTCATCGAGAGCACCACGCGCTCAGCCCGCTTGCGAGCGATGCTTCCCGTCCGCAAGACAATCAGGCTTCCCGGTCATACCCTAGTACACTAAAGATTGACCAATGTTTATTGATGAAGCACGAATCCGAATCAAGGCCGGCGACGGCGGTAATGGCTGCATGGCCTTCCGCCGCGAAAAGTTCGTCCCCCGCGGTGGCCCCTCCGGCGGTGACGGCGGCCATGGCGGCGACATTCTCATGTCCTCGTCGCTCAGCCACAACACACTCGTCCACTTTCGCTTCAACCCCGAGCACAAGTCCAAGCGCGGCGAGCACGGCATGGGCTCCAACTGCTCCGGCGAGTCCGCGGAGCACCTTACGCTCAAGGTTCCCGTAGGCACGCTGCTCTACGATGACGACACCGGCGAGCTGATCCACGACTTTGCCCAGCCCGACGAGACCATCGTCGTCGCCCGTGGCGGACGCGGCGGACGCGGCAACCAGCACTTCGCCACCAGCACCCACCAGGCACCGCGCGAGCACGAGCTGGGCCGCGCCGGGGAACAGCGCAACTTTCGCCTCGAGCTGCGCCTGCTGGCTGACGCCGGTCTGGTCGGCTACCCCAACGTCGGCAAGTCGACGCTGATCTCGCGCCTTTCCGCGGCCAAGCCCAAGATCGCCAACTACGCCTTCACCACGCTCGAGCCCAACCTCGGCGTGGTCCAGGTCGGCGAGTTTCCCCACACCGAGTCCTTCACCATCGCCGACCTTCCAGGCCTGATCGAAGGCGCGCACCTCGGCCACGGCCTCGGCATCCAGTTCCTGAAACACATCGAGCGCACCAGCGTAATCGTCCACCTCGTCGATGTCTCCGACTCCAGCGCCACCGAGGGCACCGTACGCCCGGACGCCGTCGCCGACTTCAAGGTCATCAACGAAGAGCTGCGCAGCTTCGATCCCACGCTCGTCACCCGGCCCACCATCGTAGTCGCGGCAAAGTGCGATGTGGCCAATCCCGACAAGCTCAAGAAGCTGACCGCCATGGCCAAGCGGCGAAAGCTGCCGTTCTTCGCCATCTCCGCCGTCACCGGCGAGGGCATCGAGCCGCTGAAGTACGCCATCGCCGAAGCCGTGGCGGCGCATCGCCCAGCGCGCATCGAACTCGAAACGCCCGCGCCTGCGACGGCCAAGCGCAAACCCAACTACCCTCCGCCCGCACCCTCAGCCCGCCGCCGAGGCTAGCGACGCGGCAAATCGGCTTTCACGCACCTTCCGGTGAAAGCCGATTCATCGTGTCCAGATCCTCACCACCAACGCACGTCATCTTGCCCGGAGCTGCGGGGTCCCCGACGAGCTTGCTGGTTGGGGTGCAAGCGATGTGCTGCTTGTCCTCTTTGCTGAAGCAAAAACCTTTCTCGCGCAAAATATCCTTCGCGATGTAGCGCCTTAAAACCCGCGATAAGGCTGTAACGTCACTATTTTCAATCGCAGAGCGATAGATCCATAGCTCAAAAGTGCTATATCCGCAGGCTCATCGACCGATTAGCTTCGAGTTAATAGATTTGCCTGAAGGTGCATCATGAACACTCACCTCCCCCCGCTCGTCGGTTTTTACGACCCCCGCCTCGTCATCGTCTCCGTCCTCATCGCGATCCTGGCGGCCTATGCTGCGCTCGATCTTGCCGGCCGCGTCACCGCTGCCCGCGGAATCGCACGCTACCTCTGGCTGACCGGCGGAGCCTTCGCCATGGGGCTGGGCATCTGGTCGATGCACTACGTCGGTATGGAGGCGCTTCGCCTTCCCGTGGAAGTTCGCTACGACTGGCCGACCGTCCTGCTCTCCATGCTCGCGGCGTTTGTGGCGTCGGCCATCGCGCTGTTTGTCGTAAGCCGCAAGACGATGACCATGACCTCGGCCATGGTGGGCAGCCTGCTGATGGGCAGCGGAATTGCCGCCATGCACTACATCGGCATGGAGGCCATGCGTTTGCCGGCGATGTGCACCTACTCGGCGGGGCTGGTCATCCTCTCCGTTGTGCTCGCGGTCGTCATCTCGTTTGTCGCCATGCTGCTGACCTTCGGCCTGCGCGACCAGATGTCGACCTGGAGCTGGCGCAAGTCCGGGGCCGCCATCGTGATGGGCCTGGCGATTCCCACCATGCACTACGCCGGCATGGCAGCGGTCAGCTTTATGCCCGCGCCGCTACCCGCGTCTGAGTTGAAGCACGCCATCAATATGTCCGAGCTGGGCCTGATCGGCATCGGCCTGGTGACGCTGATCATCCTGAGCCTCGTGTTCCTCGCCTCCATGCTGGACCGACGTTTTTCCATGCACGCCAAAGAATTGGAGATGAGCGAAGAGCGCTACCGGCTGATGGCGCAGATGACCGAGGAGCGCGAAAAGGCCCGCACCGCCGAGGCAGGCAGCCAGGCCAAGAGCGAATTTCTCGCCAACATGAGCCACGAGATCCGCACGCCGCTGAACGGCATCATCGGCATGACCGACCTTACGCTCGAGACCGAGCTGACCCGCGAGCAGCGCGACTACCTCGAGACGGTCAAGCTGTCGGCAGACTCCCTGCTCAACGTCATCAACGATATTCTCGACTTCTCGAAGATCGAGGCGGGCAAGGTGGACCTCGAAGAGATCGACTTCGACCTGCGCGACTGCATCGAAGGCGCGCTCAAGTCGCTCGCCCTCAAAGCAGACGAGAAGGACCTCGAACTTCTCTGCGAGGTCTCGCAGCAGATTCCCGAGACCGTCGTCGGCGATCCAGGCCGTCTGCGTCAGGTCCTCATCAACCTCATCGGCAACGCGCTGAAGTTCACGCATGAGGGCGAGATCGGCGTCAGGGTCCGCACCGAAGTGCTCGAAGAGAAGGCCGTTACCCTGCACTTCACTGTCGCCGACACCGGCGTCGGCATCCCTACCGACAAGCTGAACGCCATCTTCGAGTCCTTCAACCAGGCCGACACCTCGACCACCCGCGAATTCGGCGGCACCGGCCTCGGCCTGACCATCTCCAAACGCCTGATCGAGATGATGGGAGGCCGCATCTGGGTCGAGAGCGAGGTGGGCGTCGGCTCCCGCTTCCACTTCACCGCCCGGCTCAGCACCGAGACCGAGCAGGTACAGCCGGTCGAATTCGAGTCCACCCCAACCATCCTGACCGGCGTCAAGGTGCTGGTCGTCGACGACAACCGCACCAATCGCCGCATCCTCGACGGCCTGCTCACCCACTGGGGCATGATGACCACCGTGGTCGCCGACGCCGACAAGGCGCTGGCCGCGCTCACCACCGCGCGCGAGGCCAACGTTCCCTACGACCTGATCCTGACCGACATGCACATGCCCAAAATGGACGGCTTCGGCCTGGTGCAGGAGATCAAGCAGAGGCCTGCCTTGTCCACCTCGACCATCATGATGCTCACCTCCGGAGGCCAGCGCGGCGACGCCGCCCGTTGCGGTGAGATGGGCATCGCGGGCTACCTCGTCAAGCCGGTTCGCCAGGCCGAGCTGCGCGAGGCCATCTCCCGTGTACTGAAGACGAAACAGCAGATTGGAGACGTTCCTATGATCACGCAGAGCGTTCTTGAGAACGAGCGCGACCCGCAAAAGAGCCTTCACATTCTTTTGGCCGAAGACAATGTGGTCAACCAGAAGCTGGCGATTCGCCTGCTCGAAAAGCGCGGCCACCAGGTCGTCCTCGCCGTCAACGGCAAACAGGCCCTGTCGGCGCTCGAAAAGACCGCCTACGATCTCGTGCTGATGGACGTCCAGATGCCCGAGATGGACGGCATCGAAGCGACCGAGAAGCTGCGCCAGCGCGAAAAGAGCACCGGAAAACATCAGCCCGTCGTCGCCATGACCGCTCTGGTCATGAAGGGCGACCGCGAGCGCTGCCTCGCCGCTGGCATGGATGGATACCTCTCCAAGCCCATTCGCCCGCAGGAGCTCGACGAGGTGCTCGACGCCTACGTCCTCCGCGAGCGGGTCGCCTTTACTCCCGCACCCGAGCCCGTCGCCACAGAACCTTCCGTCGCCACCGCAGAGCTGCTCGAGCGTATCGACGGCGACCGCGCCTTTCTCGCCGAGCTGCTCGATCTCTTCCGCGAAGACTATCCCACGCAGATGAGCGCCGCCCGCGAAGCCGCCCGAACCGGCGACGCCGCCACCCTGCAACGGGTCGGCCACGCGCTCAAAGGCGCGCTGGGAAATCTCGCCGCGCCGGTCTCC
>NZ_DATKQC010000437.1:0-15158 GCF_035532915.1 Edaphobacter sp. | reverse complement strand
CCCGCACCACGCTCCCATAATCGTGCCGGTGATACAGCACTGCGATCTCGGCTCCCTCGGGTTCCTTCCACAGAAAAACATCAGGCACATCCGGCGGCGTGCTCGCAGGGTTCACTCCGATATCCAGCAACCGCACCCCACCCGCAGCCAGCGGAGCGACTATTCCCCGCGAATGACACGGAACATCCGTCATCTTCCCGGCGATCGTTGTATGCCCAAAGCGCTTGTCTAACGACGTCGAAAGACCGAGGCATCCCTCAATCGCCGAGCGGTCAAGCATCTCCGTCTGCCAACTGAACGGCAGCGAGTGCCACGCGATATCTCCCTGTGCAATCGCCTGCTCCATCCTCCGCCGTTCGTCGCTGCTCGCCTGCTCCAAATACTCGTAGAGCAGCCACGACCCCGTCGTCCAAACGTATCGGTCCTGCCCCGCCTCTCTGCGCTGAGCCGTCAGCGCAATCGCCTGCGGATAGTACTGTTTAAAGTACTTCTGCATCACGTTCGCCTGCGTATCGGTGAAGCCGATATCGAGATGGCACTTGAACACCGCAACCACTCGCTTCACATCTTCCTGAACGGCTGGGGCCACCGCGCCCTGCTGCGCCATGACAACTCCTTGCCAGGGCGAAAGCGCAGCCGAGGCCGCGGCGGTCAGTGCCGCCGACCTGAGAAACTCTCGTCGCTTCATCACTCCTCCATCCTGCATCGGTGAATCAAATTATCTTTTGCCCTGATGGACGAAGCAAAGATCAAGCATGATCCGCGCGCAGTGTCACAAGGTCCCATCCCGCAACAGTCACCTCATGCTCCACGCGCTTCACCCGTTGCTCACTCAGATCGCTGATCCAAAGTTGCGGTGCTACCGGCGCAGTCCATGTTAACGTCGCGCGTCGTTCTTCGCCGGAAGCCCCAAACAATCGGATCACCGTTCCCGCGCCATCATCACCGGCCTTCAACGCCAGCGCGAGCACATCCTGCGGCTCAACCCGCAGCAGCGCAGGCTTCACCGCACCCGCACTCGCCACCGTCGTCACCAACGGTTGTGAGAGCCCAATCGCGAATCGACTCGCAGCCGCCGCATCGTAGCCCGCATGAGGCCGCAGCGCATAGCGAAACTCGACCACGCCTTCCTGATAGGCACGATAGTTCGTTCCCCAGTGGTTATTCATCGCCCACGAATAAAACTTTTGTGTCGGCGCGATGTGGTGACGCCACAGCTTCGGGTCACGCTGAGATCCCAACATGTTCGCCGAGATCTCGCCCACCTCCACCAGCGGCGCATCCAGCGTTACCCACGTCACTCCATGCTCCGCATTCGACACATCGATCCAGCGCCCTACCGGAAGCCAGTTCTTACACGCTCCCGGAAGCTGATCGATCTCCGGCCGCATCATCCCCAACGGAATATCCATCCGCATCGCGCCGTCACGAACAGCAAATGGAAACGCGAACTGCACGCTCTCCTTCGCCTCCCGCTGCGCGAAGTCATCTCCAGGTCCGCCTTTACCGGGATGCGGATTCAACGGTGCGCGTTTCTTATCGACAACATTGGTCAGTTCGACATGATCTTCCCCAGCGACAAGCCGAACCCTGCGCACCAGGCTATTGCAGCCCGGCGCAGCCGACTCGACGCGGACCGAAACCACCAATGGCCCTGCCTCTTCGACATGGATCGTAGCTGCCCCGCTCTGCTGCACCTTCGACACATCGCCTCCTTCAAGGAAGAGATACTCATTCGCCGCCTGCCCCTGGCTGCTATCCACCAGATTTTCGGTCTTGCCATGCCGTGACATCTCCACCACATTGCCAGTCGCTGCATCGATCTTTACTCGCAACACGCTGTTTTCAAGCACACCATCCTTGAACGTCACATGCTTCGCCGGAGCCAATGCCTTTGCACGCGAAAGATGAAATCTAGCGCTGCCAAACGCCGGAACATCCTGCGCCAGAAACGCCAGCTCCCCGCTCGAAAGGCGCTGCGACGGCACGGAAGCTCCGTGCTCCGTCTTCACATGATCCCCCGCCGCGGACATCGCAGCCGACAGCACCACCAGTTCGCTCCGAGGCCACGAGGTCGAGTTATGCACATCAATCGCCGCAGCATCCGAGCCTGCACCCGCAGACTTCAGCGCGCCATCGAGCAGCGACTTCGACATACTCTCCGCATCCACCGCAAACTGCCGCTTGACATCCCACTGCTTCTTCGTGAAGTCGCTCTCCGAATCCGAGACACTGCACCACGCTCCCCAAGTGTGTTCGGAGTACAGCAAGATATTCCGCCAAGCCTCATTCACCTTCGCCGTGCTGAGGGCCGCAGGTGAAAACATCGCGCCCAGCGCCTCTGCCTGCGTCAGCCGGTCCGCGGCCACGCGATTCATCTTCGTCTCCAACGCCGACGATCCTGCGCCGTCTTCCCAATACGGCGTCAGGTCTCCATGCATCTCCGGCACCTCGCTGCCATGCCGCTTCTCAAACGCGGAGAACGCCTCGCTCGTCGATGAGATGTGAAACTTCGGCCACTCATACTCCTCGTTCCATCCTTTAATAAACTCGCTCAGCTCCGGATCAGGCACCGCATTGTCACCATGGCCCGACCAGCGAATGTACGAGATGTCGTACCTGAATCCCGCCGTATCCAGGCGATCCTGATACTTGCCCACCCACTCCGGGCTCAGCTTCATCACATGCGACATCGCATAGCCCGTCCACGGAATCCACACCAGCACCTTCTCCTTGCCCGAAGGCGACACCGCCCAGAACGGCTTGTCCTGCCACTCCTCCATCAGACTTCCGATGCGGTCGAAGAAATTCGGCGCAGCAGAAAAATACCGTATGCCCGCCTGCGACATTGCCGTCACCGTACCCCACGTGTATCCCGGCACGTCGCTGATCATCGCCGAGTCCACACGCACGCCGCACGTCTTCCCAAGCTCCGTCCCATACCGGAACAGTTGCATCAACTCCTCCGGCCGGCACAGCCCCGTCAACTCATTCGCATACATTCCGTTGATGGCTACCCAGCCCTTCTTCACCGCTTCGACAAACGCATCCCTCTCACCTTGCGGCCTGCGACGCATAAACAGATCGGCCCCCCACAGCACTTCGAGGTTCCACACAAACCGCGAGCCCTCCGGATACCCCGCCGTCTTCTTCGCCAGCTCCATACCCAGCGTGATGTTCTGCATCTGCTTCTCTTCTACATTCGCCTGCAGGTCGGTGTACCCAAGATCGTGATGCGAGTGCGGCAGCACATAGACCAGCACCTTGCGAACCGGCTGCAGCTTCACCACCGCTGAACTCGTGTTCTCTCCCGCCTTCACCGTAACCGAGCCGTCGCGTGCCTCTGTCACCGCATCGATCAGCACGTTGAAGGTGTGCTGCCCCGAGGCTAGCGTTCTGCTGTCGATCTCCGTGCCATTGAGCGTCGTTACCACCGCAGCGCCAGCACCAGGATTTTGCACGAAGATTTGAATGGGCTGCATCAGCTTGCCGTCTTTCCTGATCAGGCCTCGAATCGCCAACGCCAATGGAGGCACAGCAGCGGGCTTATCGCCGTCCAGTGCAAACGCCGACAGAGCAGGCGTAGTGCACAACGCTCCCCCGGCCACAATCGAAAGCCCCTTCAACACATCGCGTCGCTTCATCCTGAAATACTCCATTCCGTCTACGCTTAAATGTCACGATCACCGGCAAGCATTCTTCGGACATAACCTCGCGAGTCCGTACAACACAAAGCGGCGGAGCTTTACGCCCCGCCGCCCTTGTACTATGTATGGCTCGATTCGGCAACCGTCAGTTAGCGATGCCCCCCGCCGCCGTGATCACCGCCGTGTCCGCCACCATGATCACCACCGCGTCCGTTGCCATGATTACCACCGTGGTGTTCACCGCCCCCACGGGATTCTCTTCGTGGCCCGCCGCCGTAACCACGATTGCCTCGATAACCGGGCCTGCCATAATGGCCTCGCGCATAGTGATGGCCTCTTCCGTCGCCGTAATATCTTCCGCCGCGAGAGCCGATGAAGCGATGATTCCCCCAGCCGTGGCGATAGCCCCACTGATACCACGGACCCACGCCCATGAAGATGCCGTTATAAAAATAGCCTGGCCCATAATAGCCCCCAGGCGCGCAGGAATAAGGGGCATAGTCATAGTAGCCATAGGGACAAACAGGTGGCGGGCCGCCTATGCCGATACCAATGGAGACTTGAGCGTTGGCCGCTGGCACCAGGCCGACGGGCGCAAGCAAAGCTACACTCGCGAGTAAAGCTGCACGACAAAGTAGAACTTTGAATTTACGCATGGTGGGGGCCTTTTTGAAAGAATCTGCGATTGGTGAAATTGCAAGCGCTGCTAATGATGGCCATCAAGAACTTAGAAGCAACCGAAGAAGAAATGGTTACTTTGCAAAGTCAGAAACATGGCAATCCCGATATGGGAAAGGCTGGTCCTGAATGGGCTCGCCATCGTACGGAACTGCGTCGTGGAGTCACGCATCTGCACGCTGTCGGACAAAGGCAGCGGAGTAGCTCGACAGCCAGCGCGGCTGATGCGTCACGATGGTTGCGCCCGGGTTGTCAAACAGACCCAGCAGGAGCCTCGCTCCGCCCAGCCCGGTTCCATCCTGGTAAGGGCTCAGCTTGGCTGCCTTCGTCTGGTTGCCGTTGAAGTTGATGTAGCCATTCTCCGACGCATCTGTTGTTACGGCTCCATCTTCGCCGTGAAGATACCCCGGAAGGCTGGCCAGTACGCCCAGATCAGGAACAGCTCCAGTACAGCCGCCACCAGACCGGGTGCAATGCCGGGTGCGATCGTGAGGTGGAAGAGCAGGATGTTGACGATGAAGGGGCCAAGAATCGTCAACGCGACGGGAACGTACCATCCGGCCACCAGCAATGCTCCGGCAAGGACGTAGAGCACACCGTGGAAGGTCAGCCAGCCATGCGAGTAGAAGATGCCCAACAGGACTCCGGCATCACCCGGCGGCGGCGTCTGGGGGAGAAAATGGAAGAAGTAGTTGAGGCCGAAGACGAGAAACATCAGGCCAAGTAAAACGCGAGCTATCACTACGGCTATCTTCATATTCGGACGGGCTCCGCTGTTGAGAGGATTTGCAACGCCCCGCGCAGGCAGTGCGATTGCGTGAGGATGAGATTATCGAAGAAGCGGGATCTGTGCACAATATTTTTTGCCCGAACATTCGCCCTCCCTCGGGCGTCCAAGAAGCGGATGGATTCACCGCAAACGGAGTTTCGATGAAGAAGGTTCTCTGTACCCTGTTGTCAGGCATCTTGTTAGGCACGCTTGCATCGCCCGCCCTGCTGGCACAGGCCAGCGATATTCCCAGCGCCGCGGCTGCGCCATCCTCAACCCAGATCGCCCAGCCCTCGCCGCAGACGCAGGAGCAGCGCGGACGCCAACTCATGGACGAGATGGTCACCGCGCTCGGCGGAGACGCGTGGCTCCATCGCAGGGACATGCAGTTCCATGGTCAAATCGCCACCTTCTTTCAGGGAAGACCCAACGGCATGGTGGTCGAGTTTGACGCGTGGCAGCAGTTTCCCGGCGCGAATCAGCAACAGGCCGAGCGCATCGGCTTCCTCACCGACAAGAGCATGATCTTCCCCGGCAAAAAGATCGATGTCGTGCAGATCTGGACCGGCGGCGAGGGCTACGAGGTCACCTTCAAGGGCAAGACCACGCTGCCCAAAGACCAGGTCGAGGACTACTACCGCAGGCAGGCCCACTCCATCGAAGCGGTCGTCCGCACCTGGCTCAAAGCCCCCGGCGTCATGGTCCTCTACGACGGCACCAGCATGGTCGAGCGCCGCATGGCCGATCAGGTGACTATCTTGAGCGCCAATAACGACGCCGTCACCATCGACCTCGATGCCACCACGCACCTGCCCTTGCGCCGCACCTTCCAGTGGCGCAATACCACCTTCAAAGACCACGACGAGGACGTCGAGGAGTACGACGACTACCACACCATGCAGGGCCTGCCCACGGCGCTGACTGTTACCCGTTACCACAACGGCGACATGGCCAACCAGCGCTTTCTGACCAACGTGCAGTACAACACCGGTCTGCCCCACGAACTGTTCAACCCCGACCATCTGCTGAAAAAGAAGTAACCCGGCGGTTTATACTCAGGGCTGCCATGACTGATTCTGAGCGTGAACCGCAAACCAATTCGCCGCAAGCCCCCGAGGCCGCCAAACAGACGATGGACGTCGTCGAAATCATGTCCATCCTGCCGCATCGCTATCCCTTCCTACTGATCGACCGCGTCGTCGAGATGGAGCGCAAGCAGCGCATCGTCGCCATCAAGAACGTCACCTTCAACGAGCCGCACTTTCAGGGACACTTTCCCGACTACCCCATCATGCCCGGCGTGCTGATCGTCGAAGCCATCGCGCAGGCAGGTGGAGCATTGCTGCTCACCGAGATTCCCGACCGCGCCGACAAGCTGATGGTCTTCACCGGGATCGACAACGCCAAGTTCCGCCGTCCCGTCGTTCCCGGCGATCAACTGCGCATCGAGGTCACGGTGCTGCAGTGGCGCAGCCGCGCCGTCAAGATGCTCGGCATCGCCACTGTCGACGGCAAGGTGGCATGCGAGGCGACGGTGATGTGCCAGCTCGTGCCCCGCGCGGCGAAGAAGCCGGCCTCCGAGGTACCAGCCGAGTGAGCATCCACCCGACCGCAATCGTAGCCGCAGGAGCCATCACCCCGGAGTCCTGCACGGTCGGCCCGTACTGCACCATCGGAGCGAACGTCGTGCTCGGCGAAGACTGCGAGCTGGTCTCGCACGTCGTCCTCGACGGGCACCTGACCATAGGCAACCGGAACCGCATCTACTCCTTCGCCTGCCTCGGCATCTCTCCGCAAGACCTGAAGTACGCCGGCGAGCCAACGCGGCTGACGATAGGCGATGACAACACCATCCGCGAGTACGTCACCATCTCCCGCGGTACGAATGGCGGAGGTGGTCTAACGACCGTGGGCAACGGTTGCCTCATCATGGCCTACACCCACATCGGCCACGACTCGCACATCGGCAACGGCTGCATCCTGGCCAACTCGGCGACTCTGGCTGGACACGTCATCGTCGAGGACTACGCTGTCGTCGGTGCTCTCTGCCCCGTGCACCAGTTCTGCCGCATCGGCAAATACTCCTACATCGGCGGTGGCACCACCATCACGCAGAATGTGCTGCCCTACTCGCTGACCAGCATCGAACGCAACAACCACGCCTATGGCCTGAACAAAGTCGGTCTGGAGCGTCGCGGCTTCACACCCGAACAGTTGAAAGAGCTGCGCGCTGCCTACCGTCTGCTGCAAGCCTCGAAGCTGAATACAACACAAGCCCTCGAAGCCATCCGCGAGACCATCACCAAAGGCGCTGGCGAACACGTCGCCTATCTCGCCGACTTCATCGCCAACAGCGACCGCGGCATTATCAAATGAATTTCAAGCTATAACACTCTGTGCTACAGTAAGGAATCGAACGGAATGCGCGTCTTTCTCAATAGGCAGTTTCGGCGATTTGCAAATGAGAATGCGCTCTCTGACGATTCGCTTTGCAAGGCAGTTCGCGAGATTTCGACCGGGCTGGCCCATGCAAATTTAGGCGGCGGAGTTTACAAACAGCGCATTGCCCGCAAGGGACAGGGAAAATCGGCTGGATTTCGTACGATTATCTTCTTCAAGGCCCATAAGGTCGCTTTCTTTATTCTTAGATTTGCAAAAAATACGCAGGACAATCTGGAACGAGATGAGGTCGCGGGATTGAAAGATCTCGCAGAAAGGATGCTGAGCTATGACGAAAAAGCAATCGCCTCCGCACTCAAGGGCGGCGCTCTTGAAGAAATCCGCTGCGAGCAGGAAATATCGTAGTCCGGTCTTCGCCGCTATCCATGAAACAGCCGAAGACCTTCATGGTGCCGGGGTGATGGATAAAAAAACCATGCGCCACTTCGACGAACTGTGCCTTACCCCTGTGGAGCCGTTAAGCCCGCGCCAGATCGCGGACATCCGCGAGCGTGAGAGGGCCAGCCAGGCAGTCTTCGCGCGTCATCTCGGCGTCTCCGTCAATCTCATCTCCCAATGGGAGCGCGGTGAAAAAAAGCCGCAGGGAGCATCGCTCAAACTGCTGACGCTGGTAGCTAAAAAGGGCCTGGACTGGGTCGCATAACCTCACACAAACCGTAAGTAGAAAGATAAGGTGCTTCTCCGATGTTCCTTTCGCTGCCATCAAAGCTCATCTCTTCGGCCTGCCTCCTCTCTGCCTTGTTCTTCACTTCGAACAAAGCACCCGCGCAATCGCCACAGCACATTCGCGTCGCCGTCGTCGGGCTGAACCACGACCACATCATGGGCTTCCTTCACGAGCTGCCTTCGCATCCCGATGTCGACCTCGTAGGCATCTCCGAACCCGACGCCGCACTGCGCCAGAAGTACGCCACGCGGTTCCATCTAACTGAAAATCTCTTCTACTCGTCCGAAGCGGCGATGCTCGCCAAGACTCACCCGCAGGCGATCCTCGTCTACACCGCGATCGCCGGGCACCGCGCCGCCATCGAGCAGGCCGCGCGGCTCCACATCGCCGCCATGGTCGAGAAGCCGCTCGCCACCACCGTCGAAGACGCCCTGGCCATCCAGAAGCTCTCGCAGAAGTACAACGTCCCCGTGCTCACCAACTACGAGACCACCTGGTACGCCTCCAACACCGCTGCGAACAACATGCTTGAAGCCGGACAGATCGGCGAGCTGCGCAAGCTCGTCTTTCACGATGGGCATCGCGGCCCCAAGGAGATCGGCGTCAGCCCCGACTTCTTCAAGTGGCTCACCGATCCAAAGCAGAACGGCGCTGGTGCACTCTTCGACTTCGGCTGCTACGGCGTCGATCTCACCACATGGATGATGCACGGCGAACTGCCGCTCACCGTCACCGCCGTCACCCTGCACATCAAGCCGCAGATCTATCCCAACGTCGATGACGACAGCACCATCATCCTCACCTACCCGCACGCGCAGACCATCATTCAAGGCTCGTGGAACTGGCCCTTCGACCGCAAGGACATGGAGGTCTACGGCGTCAAAGGCTACATCGACACGCTTTATGTGGACGGCGCTCCCGGCGTGAAGCTGCGCGTCCGTCTCCCCGGCGAACACGCCGAGCACATCGAAGACGCACCCGCGCTTGCGCCGCCCCAGAACAATTCGCTCAATTATCTCGGCGCTGTTCTCGGCGGCTCCTTCAAACCGGAGCACGACATGACCTCGCTCGACACCAACGTTACCGTCGTGCGCATTCTTGACGCTGCTCGACGCTCTGCGCAGACTGGCCGCACCATCCACCTCAGGGACGAAGTCGAAGGCAAGAAGTAGACTTTGCTTTGCAATGGCATCATTGGATATGGATAAACTCGGCCTCATCGCCGGCAACGGTCGCTTCCCTTTCCTCCTTCTTGACGCTGCACGCGCCCACGGCCTCCAGGTCGTCGTCGCAGCGATCAAGGAGGAGACTGACCCCGAGATCGACGCTCGCGCCGCAGCCGACGCCGACATCCACGTTCACTGGATGTCGCTTGGCGAACTCTCCCGACTCATCGAAACCTTTCAGGCCGAAGGCGTCTCGCGCGCCGTCATGGCTGGGCAGGTCAAACACAAGCAGATCTTTTCGAGCATCCGCCCTGACTGGCGACTGGCGAAGCTGCTGCTCAACCTGCGCACGCGCAACACCGATATGCTGCTTGGAGCGGTGGCAAAAGTTCTGGGCGACGAAGGCATTGAGCTGATTTCCTCGACCGCGTACCTCGAACCGCTGCTCGCAAAGCCCGGCGTTCTCACCAGCCGCGCTCCCAGCGAAGAGGAACTCAAAGACATCGCATACGGCCGAACCGTGGCCCAGGCCATCGCCGGATACGACCTTGGCCAGACCGTCGTGATCGCCGCACAGGCCTGCGTCGCGGTCGAAGCCATGGAAGGCACAGACGCCACCATCGAGCGTGCAGGGGCGCTCTTCCGCACGCTCGACGACGAGGGCCAAACCACTCTCAGCCGCTCGCTGACCGTCGTAAAAGTCGCTAAGCCTAACCAGGACATGCGCTTCGACGTGCCAGTGATCGGCGTCGCCACGATTCAGGCGATGCAAAGCGCGAATGCAACCTGCCTCGCCATTGAAGCGGGCAGAACACTGATGTTCGACCCGGCTGCCATCACTGCTGCCGCAGATGCGGCTGGCATCGCCATCGTCGCAGAGTAGAGCAATTGTCACAATCTTGTAACTAAGCCGTAAAATTCGCGTCTGATGACTCAGAGCAGGAGTCTTATAGACAGATGGGCTCGTATATTCATCATGTTTCACAAAGGGGAACGAAGATGCGCAAAGGAATTTTGCTTGCTGCGGTCGTAGGTTTAGTCGCGACATTCGGCATTGGTCTGAAAGCCCATGCCGCCGACACAGATACAGATACGGTGAAGGTCGGCATGACCGCACCGAACTTCACGCTTCCGTCTCAGGAAGACAGGCCCATCAGCCTCAGCGAGTTCAAGGGCAAGTGGGTCGTCCTCTACTTCTATCCCAAAGACCAGACCCAGGGATGCACCATCGAAGCGCATAACTTCCAGCGCGACCTCACCAAGTACCACGCGCTGAATGCGGTTGTCATGGGCGTCAGCCTCGACACCGTTGCCAGCCACAAGGCATGGTGCGCAAAGGACACCTTTAACTTCAAGATGCTGGCTGACCCCGATCATAAGGTCGTCGATCTGTATGGCGTCCCGGTGATGACGCACGGCGATATGCACTTCGCCAAGCGGCAGACGTTCCTCATCTCGCCCAAGGGCAAGGTCGTGAAGTTCTGGCCCGACGTGCAGGTGGACCATCACAGCGAAGAGGTTCTCGCCGCAATCGAAGAAGCCAAAAAGTAGATATCAGCAGACGCAAAAAGGCCCGGGCTCTCAATCGAGTGTCCGGGCCTTTTTGCTTGCCTTAGTTAATGCTTACTTCTTTGTTGCCTTCTTCGCGGCCTTCTTTGCAGGAGCCTTCTTTGCTGCTGCCTTCTTCGCAGGAGCCTTCTTCGCCGCTGCCTTCTTTGCCGGGGCCTTCTTCACTGCCTTCTTTGCCGCTGCCTTCTTTGCAGGGGCCTTCTTTGCTGCTGCTTTCTTGGTTGCCAAGGTATTACCTCTCTTCGTTGGTTTTTTGTTACTGGCAGTGCTCTTGTTGCCGGACGCCTTTTTAGGGGCGACCTTACCGCCGCGCAGAGCACTGGACTTCTTCGCGGCAGAACTCAATGTCTTTTTGGCCGGGCTTTTCTTCGCGGCCACTTTCTTTGCTACGGCTTTCTTCGCCACAACCTTCTTTGTTGCAGCCTTCTTCGCTGCAACCTTCCTGGCAGCCACCGGCTTCTTCGACGGCTTAGCCGCCGCTTTCTTGACGGCCTTCTTCGCTGGTGCAGCCTTCTTCGCCGGAGCTTTCTTCGCTGCTGCCTTCTTAGCTACCGGCTTCGCAGCTTTGGCCGGAGCCGTGTTGCTGACCGGAACAGTCGCCTCCCTGGTCGGAGGCGTATAGCCACTCGCCGGAGACGGTGGCAGGCTGAACAGCGTCGCCTCCTCGGCGTGCGTATCGGGCCGCCCCGATGCATCGTCATCGTCCTCGTCGATGTCATCCTCATCGTCGTCCGAACTCAGGGTGACCTCTTCTTCTTCTTCATCGTCCTCGTCGAAGCGGTGGCGCAGATCGTCGTCTTCTGCTTCATCGGCAAAGTCGTGATCGTCGTTATCTGCGGCGGCTGCATGGAACCGAATCGTGTCGTCGAACGTCATTGTCATTTTCCCTCGGCACTGCTCTGACTCTTCGCTACAAATACGGCGCAACAAAATCCATCGTTACTTCCTGCGACGAGATTCTAGCAACAGTCTGCATCCAAGCGCTACCGAAGGCAAGCAATCTTTTTCGCGAGGTAACTTATCTGGCAGCTTTCCGTTTCGTTTTGGCGTCGTGGTGCTTCGATTTCGCGCTCGATTTTTTCGTCGCGCTCCGCTGCGGGGCGTGTGATTTCGAGTGCGATAACACCGAAGAAGCGCCTGATCGGCTGCGGCCGCGTGATGATCTCCCGCGCGAACGCACATGCGGAGCGAGCTTCACAGGCTCCGAGACTCGCAACGAATGGCCCGTCTTTACTGAAGATGAGCGCAGGTTGTTCCAGCGCCGCAACTGCTCCACCGTCACGCCGAAGCGGTCGGCCACCGTAACCAGCGTATCGCCGCGACGCACTTTATATGTTTGCGGATGGGCTACAGCTCTTGCCGCCGCGATCGGGATCACCAGTTCATCCCCGGCATCGACACTGTCGTTCGCGGCCAGGTCATTTTCCTCCGCAACCTCACTCGCATGAACATGGAAAGACGTCGCAATGCCGTCGAGCGTCTCGCCCTCGTGCACAACATGGAACCGCCAGGTGTCGCGCTTGTCCTCGGGAATCTGCTTCATCCGCGAAGCGAACAACTCGCTGGTGCCGACGGGGATGTGCAGATCGAACGGCATATCGCGCGGCGTGGTCATGCGCAGCAGGCTCGGATTCAGCCCCACGATCTCAGGCAGCGTTGCGTTGGTCACATCCGCCACCAACCGCAGGTCTACCGCATAGTCCACCGTCACCGTGTCCGAAACCACAGCCGGTTCGGGGACCATCTTGTCCAACCCATACTGCGTCGGGTTCTTCGACATGATGATCGCGGCGATGATGCCCGGAACATAATTCTTCGTCTCCCCAGGAAGCACGTTGCGACGATAGAGCTCCCAGAAGTCGGCATAGCCGGTCCGCATCACGGCACGCTGCACGTTGCCCGGGCCCCAGTCATACGCAGCCATCGCAAGATACCAGTCGCCAAACTGGTTGTAGAGCGACTTCATGTACACCGCGTAGGCCTTGGACGATTTCTCGGGGTCGAAGCGCTCATCGAACCAGCCGTTGCGCGTCAGCCCATAGGCGCCCGTCGGCATAAACTGCCACATGCCTCCAGCCCCCGAGCGCGCGTTGAGCGCCTGAGGCTGAAAGCCCGACTCAGCAACCGCAAGGTAGATCAGGTCCTGGGGCACGCCCTCTTCGCGCAGGTCCTTCGAGATCATCTCCTTGTATCTTCCGGCGCGTTCGAGCGAGCGCAGCAGGTGGGCGTGTCCTGTCTGCGAATTGGAAAAATAGCTGATGAAGCCGGCCACATACTGATTGATCACCAACGGAAAGTCCGACTGCGTCGTCTTCAACTCCGCCTCGACCTTCGCGGTCAGGGCAGGGTTCGCCGGAAAGGTGACTTGATTGGCAGCATCGAGAGGGGCCTCTTCGATGGTCGGCGAAAATCCATTGCCCTGCTTCAGCGCCGCCATCTCCAGCGAGTTCACCGCGCTCAGCAGATGGTCGAACTCGTCGGCGAGTTGCGGATCGCCCTTCAGGTCCATCCCGCTCATCAGCATCGAGTCGACAGCCGCGTTGAAATCTGCGCGCGCCGCATCGAGATGGCCCGCGCTGTAGTTATCCACGCCGCTGCGATAGAGCTGTTCGGCATGGCTGACCAGCTGTTGATCTTTGTATGTCTTCGCCGGATCGACAGGCTCAGCCTGGGGTGCTGCGACCTTCCCTGCCTGCCGAGTGTTGGCCGTTGAGCTGTTGTCAATCGCAGGCGCAATTGCCCGGGCCGGCACTTTAGCCTTTGCCGCGCCCGGGTTCTGCGGACAGCCCGCGAGCATCACCAGCGGCGCACACGCTGCCACCAGTGCCCATCGCCGCACGTCTTTGAATAGTAGAGTTGTCCGAGCCATCTTCCCTGCTCATTGTAAGACGTATTGCGCGCTCAAGACCTGAGCATCTGCCCCCCGCCTCACCGCATACACCTCAGCCTCACCAGACGCCGCCCGAGTGATAGCATCGAAGGTTGAGGCAGTTCGCACCCCGTATGGATCCAAGTCACATCCGCAACTTCGCGATCATCGCGCATATCGACCATGGCAAGTCCACCCTCTCCGACCGTCTGCTCGAGCTGACCGGATCAGTCACTGCGCGCGAGATGCAGATGCAGGTGCTCGACACCATGGACCTCGAGCGCGAGCGCGGCATCACCATCAAGGCCCACACCGTCCGCATGATGTACAAGGCGCACGATGGCGAGACCTATCAGCTCAACCTCATCGACACGCCCGGCCACGTCGACTTCAGCTACGAGGTCTCGCGCTCGCTGGCATCGTGCGAAGGCGCGCTTCTGGTCGTCGACGCGTCGCAGGGCGTCGAGGCACAGACCCTCGCCAATGCCTACCTCGCCATCGCCGGTGGCCTTGAGATCATCCCCATCATCAACAAGATCGACCTCCCCAGCGCCGATATCGAGCGCACCAAGGAGATGATCGAAAAATCCGTCGGGCTACCTGCTGATGACGCCATTGCGGTCTCAGCCAAGACCGGCCTCAACGTCGCCGACATTCTCGAAGCGGTCGTGACGCTGCTGCCGCCGCCAAAGGGCGATCCAGAGGCACCGCTGCAGGCGCTGATCTTCGATAGCTGGTTCGACGCCTACAGAGGCGTCATCGTGCTCGCCCGCATCGTCAACGGCAGGCTGCGCAAGGGCATGAAGATCAAGGTCATGTCGAACGGCAAGACCTTCGACGTCGAAAGCATGGGCGTCATGACACCGAAGCCGGTCGAGATGTCCGAGCTCTCCGCAGGCGAAGTCGGCTTCTTCGTGGCGACCATCAAGAACGTAGCCGACACCAAGGTCGGCGACACCATCACGTCAGTCGAAAATCCCTGCGCCGAAGCGCTTCCCGGCTTCGAAGATATCAAGAGCATGGTCTTCGCCGGTCTCTACACCGTCGACTCGCACGAGCATGCGCTGCTGCGCGATGCGCTCGAAAAGCTGCGCCTCAACGACGCCAGCTTCTCCTTCGAGCCGGAAAGCTCCGTCGCGCTCGGCTTCGGCTTCCGCTGCGGCTTCCTCGGTCTGCTCCATCTCGAAATCATTCAGGAACGCCTCGAGCGCGAGTACGACCTCGACCTCATCACCACCGCACCCGGCGTCCGCTACAAGATCACCCTCACCGATGGCAGCGTCATCGAAGTCGACAATCCTTCGCGCTGGCCCGATCCCTCCAACATCGAGCA
>NZ_DATKQC010000436.1:0-12019 GCF_035532915.1 Edaphobacter sp. | reverse complement strand
GTTCGCCCAGTTGCTGACGGTGGCGAGGGCGGGGAACACCGTGGCGTCCGGCTTGAGATAGAAGCCTTCGCCCCGCGCCTTCGCCCAGAGTGACAACTCGTCGGCCACAGCCTGAACTTCGTCGCCCACCTTCTCGATGCTGAAAACCTGTCTAGCCCTGTTCTGCTCGATTAGCCACTCCCAAAAAGCCGGGCAAAAGTCGAGGCCATAGTGCAGGTTCTTGGCGCGAATGAACACGTCCGCATCAAGGAGATAGGCCATCAGAAGCCTACTCCAAGGCTGTGTCCTACCTCATGGAAGGTCGCCATCTTCTTGAAGCCGAGTAACCGAAACGCCTCCGTGAAGGATGTTTGACCCTCGAGTGTGCTGGTCACCAGCGCTCGCGCGAACGTTTTGCTCGCACGGGCTCCCAGCGTAAGGTAGAAATCGCCGCCGCTACCCCGTGGAATAGCGCGTAGATGAGCAAGCTCCGTCTCGTAGGCATCCCATAGTTGCTGGTGCGTGAGGCCCCCCGCGTCGTGCATTCGACGCAGTATCACGAGAGTGCTCACCTTGAAGCGTCGCGCAAGACGAGCGGCCTCAGCCCACAATTCGGCGCATTGGTCGTATTCGCTGCGCAGCACCGCGAGCGGTACAAGCATTTCGGCCGCGACTTGATTGCACCAACGTTCAGCATCATTATCAGGTACTTGAACGGCCTGAGCATCCGAGACGGCAGACTGCCCGAGCCATACGTGTGCGAGCTCGTGCGCCAGCGTGAACATCTGTGCCGCCTTGGTGTCCGCACCATTGATGAATACCAGCGGAGCGAGGGTATCCGATAGGGCGAAACCACGGAACTCCTGTGGGTCGAGGCGGCGGCGGTTATTACTACCCACAACCCCGCTCACCATGACCAAGACACCGAGGGCATCCGCCTGCTCGATGAAGCGGCGCAGCGCCTCGGTCCAGGTCGGCAGTTGCCGCCGTTCTTCGAGGTCAATGCCGAGCATATGTCGCATTGCTGCAGATGTTCTGATGACGTTGTCCGTGATTCGCGCGGAGCCCACCGGCGCGAGCGGCATCTGTCCCATCGTACGTGCAAAGTTGCGATACCACTCCTGACGCTGCTGGCACAAGTAAAGGGTATCGAGCAGGTCCGGGCTTGGACGGCCGATATATGTATTGCCAATGGTGCGGAAATCTGGGATCGGTATGTGCTCGACCAGCGGCGCGTCAAGAAAGAGGAAGCCAACCGGCGTGAAGGTGGCTCGTGCGAAGTCCTCAAGCTGCTTGAACGTCGGATGCGCCGCACCCTGCTCCCAGGCCGCAAGCTTCGGAAAACGCCTGGCCAGCGTGTTAGGGCTGAACCCTGCGCGTTCGCGCGCCCAGCGCAGTAGTTCGGGCCTGACTTCGACGCGGTTCATACTTTCATTCTAACAACAGCTGGCGTGGTCTGGGCAGCAGCGCTCGGGTGCACGGTACCTCGCACGTCGATCTTGCCGGTCACAACGGCGGTAATTAGCGCCGCGCGGTATTTCTGCAGGTTCTCAATCGAGGTTTCGGTTTTGGCGGCCATGAGATTATCGCTCTGCTATCCCGCTATCGGCTATCGGCACCTCACGCCCCCGACACCGAGACGAGGCCGGAATGATGTCCTTTCGCCTTCGGGCGTATGACGATCTCCACATCGCGGTCGAGCAACGTCAGGAACCGCAGCAGCCGCTCAGAGGAAAAACGGCTCAGTTTGTAGTTCGCCAGCTCCGAAACGTGCGGCTGCGGAATCCCGAAAATCTCCGCCGCCTGCGCCTGCGTCAGACGACGCGCCTTGAGCAGCTCGTTGAGCCGCATCGCCAGTTGCACACGCAGCTTTCTCTCGCCGGCATCCGCGAAGCCGAGATCAACGAACACGTCGCCGCTGCCGGCCACGACCTTCTCATGTCTTTTTCGCATATCGCACCTCGTAATCCGCCCGCGCCGCCTTGAGGCGTTCGTGGATCAATTCGACATCGCTGCGGGCCGTCCGCACACCCGAGGGAGATTTTTTCTGAAAGCAATGCAGGACATACACGGCCTTCTCATAGCGCACCGTGTAGGCCACCCGATAGGTGTCGCCCCGGTGGTCCTCCACCAGCTCGAAAACGCCTGGCCCCTCGCCCCCTTTCCAGGGTTTGGTGGACGGAGGCTTCCCACCCTGCTGTACCACGCCGAGCGCATAACCGAAATCGTCCACCACCGTCTCCGGAAACGCCAGCAAATCTTTCTTCGCCGCGCCCACCCAGTGCAGCGGCTTCTCGCGCGGTGAGCGGGCCTGGGCCATCTAAGATTATACCCTATTCGGTATAGTCGGGCGAGCGGCCCTGGTTCGTACATCTATCTTACCGGTCATGGCGGCGGTAATGATGGCGGTGCGGTACTCCTGCAGGCGATCGATGGTGGCTTCGACCTTGGCCGCCATCTGATCGATCTTTGCGGTTTCGTGGTCGAGGAAGTCAGCGATTACGCGCTGTTCTCCGAGCGGCGGTGCCGGAATCCTTACTTGCCGAAGATCGTCCTGGCTTAGGTTTGGTTGGCCGCCTCCCGCTGAGAGGGCAATCAATGTTGGTCGCCGCATTTGGAACCAGTAGTAGACAAACTGAGTGTCTAGGTACAGTGGATCGGCAAACGCAGCGCACGCTTGATTGACAGTGGCAGGGATTCCGAGAATGCCCAATCGGCCGATGGTCGCGCCATACATCGCGAATAGAAGCGTTGCCTTCGGGTAGAGACGGAGTGTCGGGTAGTCGCGGATCGCGGCTGCGGTGACCTTCGTTGCGGTATCCATGATAACGCTTTCTCGCAACTCTGAAGTCGTCACCCAGGGAATGTCTCCATCGTAGTAGTCGGCATCGTCGCTCTTGGGCGTCGTTCCGCTTCCGATTCTGCGGAAACCATGTGTTGCCTTCCAAGTGTTCCAATGTTCCGGCACATCGCCGAGCCAGTCGATTCCGGAAGGTTTGAGCTTGGGGTACGGGTTAAGGCCCGCGGCGCGGGCAGCGTCGGGCGGCAGGCCCTTAGTGACCGTGCGCGAGATGAGCGCGGTGCGTTTCTCCTTCAGTCGCTCGACCAGTGTCCGTTTCTTCGTCACCAGCGCGTCAATCTTTGCTGTCTCGCGGTCGAGGAAATGGGCGATCATGCATTGTTCATCCGGCGGCGGTAGCGGGACCCGAACATTCTTGCAGAACTCTGGCGGTACGCGCTTCTGTCCACCAGCTCCATACATTTCACCTTCACCTGTGCTGCGGAATGGCCACGAGAGCGTGAAATAGAACAAGATCCTACGATCGAGAGCCGTAGTAGCCCTAAGAACATGCAATTCTGTTGTTCCAAACGCGGCGCCATTCACCAGACCGACGGCAAGAGCTCCTTTCCCGTTCTCGAAACAAGGAGTGATCTTCGCTACCACAACGTCGCCATCGTCAAACTCGGTATACCCCGAATCAACTTCGGAGATGGCACGTACCTGTTCCAAGTCAAGACCACCATACTCACCGACAGCGTCCATCGGTATAAATGAGACTTCAGCTTCGGGTTCAAGCGTCCAAAGCCTGTTCGAACGTGGATTCACATCCATGCAGAAGCGTCCGCGCTTTACCTCCCAATGTACAGGCACGTCACCTAGCCAGCCGACACCACTGGGCCTGTACCTCGGATACGGCTTAGCCTGCACTTGGGCCTCCTTCGTAGGCCTGCCGGATGAGAAGTTTCGCACATTCGAAGTTCGCGTCGTTGCTTATCGTCACTTCGATATCACCAGTGGCCCGGTGGCCTATGTTTCTTACGTCACGTGTGAAATCTTTAACAAGCTCGATCTTCGAGGGATCGAGGCGCAGATATAGAACAAGTTTGTCCTTATGTATTACTACAGAAACGAAGTTCCGCAACCGCTTATAGGCGACATAAAGCTTTAGGTCCTTGCGCTGGACGTCGTCGCCCAATGACATTACGAAGCCCTCAACCGATTCAAACAATTCACGGACGGATAGGGACATTTCCGCCAACGATTCGACGATAGTCTTGTCTGTACCGCGATCCTTGTCAGCTCGCGTCAATTTACCGGCATTCCTGGAGACCTTCTGATCTGTACCAACTTTGGCCGTGGTCGCATTGACGAGCTCAAAAAGCAATAAGTCAGTTCCAAAACGTCGGTAACGAATCAGCTCAATGCTGCGGTTCATCTGTTGCACCGCATGGGCGTCATATTTTGTGAAATCCGCCGCGACACATATGAGACGTGGCTCGGACCAGTCGATTCGCTCAGCCGCTTCCTTGTCATAGTGGTTCATGACAAGCAGCTTGAAGTCACCTTGGTGGTCCATAAGCCAATCAAGGTAAAACAGTCCTTGGTTGATCACATTCTCACCAAGAGAGCGTTTGTACTCCAGGATCACAGGGCAGTCGTTCTCGTCAATTCCGAGCGTGTCGATGCGCCCCGCGTGTGTCTTGCCAGTGGAGTGCTCTGTGGTAAGAAACCGGATACCGAGCAGAGGCTCGAGGTTCTGTTCGATAAGGGTCTGCAGCGGCTTCTCCAAGTCGGAAGCCGAGCCCGCCACCTCAGTAGCCTTGCCTGCAACGAGCCGAAAGAGCTTAATCTCGCTCACGCTGTCACCTCCTTAAGCAACGCCATAATTTCGCCTTCGAGAGTCTTTATGTCAGTCTCGATGACCTCCAACGGTCGCGGCGGTTCGTAAACATAGAAGTAGCGGTTGAGCGGTATTTCGTAACCAACCTTGGTCTTGCTTTCGTCTATCCAGGCATCGGGCACATGGGGTAATACCTCACGCTTGAAGTACTCCGTGATGCTCTCCTTGAGCGGCACGCTCTCGGTATCGCGCAGTTCCGAGTCCGGCTCAGGTTTGCCATTCCTGTCGCGGCATATCTCGGCCGTTTCATCGCGCTCGCCAAGGGCATTCAGTACGGCTTTAAGTTCTGTGGCAGAAAGACGAAGGGAATACACAGATGTCGCATATTGGCGCAAATCAGAAAGGAATGTTTCACGATCTTTGTATAGCTTCTTTTGTGTCGTATTGCCGAAGACCACAAGAAAGTCCAGTAGCGCCTTCTGCCGCTCCCTGCCGGCTCCGATTTCTGCGAGCCGGGCTTTCTCGTTCTTCTTTTTGCTGGTGGCGAGCGTCATGAAACCTTTCTCGGTTTCCAGTCGGGCGATGCGTTCCGGCGTGACCTGAAAATTGAGCCGCAACGGACGCTGGACGGTGATCTTGTGGAAGCCAAAATCGGCGTTATCGAATACCTTGCTGACGATGCGCTCACGTTCGACCGGCTGATGGGTGACTGGATCTTCCTCGGTGAAGATTTGCGTCTCCCCGTCGGTGAAGTTGCCGAAGATCTTCGTGATTTCGGCAATCTGGTCTGGCTCGCTTGCTCGATCGATGGGATCGCCGATCTTGTTGCGTTTGTTGCCGAGGCTCTTCGGCATCTTCACGAAGAACCGGCGGGCATCCACAAGCTGGACTTTGCCTTTGCGCCTTGGCTCCTTGCGATTAGTGAGTATCCATAGATAGGTGGAGATACCGGTGTTGTAGAAGAGCTGATCGGGTAGAGCGATCACCGCCTCCAGCCAGTCGTTCTCGATGATCCACTGGCGGATATTGCTTTCGCCACTGCTGGCATCGCCGGTGAATAATGGCGAGCCGTTGAATACGATGCAAATGCGGCTGCCTCCATCCTTAGGCGCACGCATCTTGGAAAGCATATGCTGCAGGAAAAGCAGCGAGCCGTCGTCGATGCGCGGCAACCCTGCACCGAAACGACCGTTGTAGCCAAGTAACTCGGCTTCGTGCTCAATGTACGTTTGCTGTTGCTTCCACTCCACGCCGAAAGGCGGATTCGCCAGCATGTAGTCAAACGCGTATTTGTTGCCTTTCTCGTCGCGGTCAAAGCCATCTTTTGTAAACGTGTCGTCACGCCGGATGTTGTCGGCGTCCTCACCCTTGATGAGCATGTCCGATTTACAGACCGCCCAGGCTTCATCGTTCCAGTCCTGACCAAAGAGCTTGGGCTGAGCATCAGCATTAAGGCGCTTTATGTACTGCTCAGATACCGAGAGCATACCGCCAGTACCACAGGCTGGATCGTAGATAGTCTTCACCACATGACTCTTGCGCAGATCCTTTTCCGGCGAGAGCAGCAGGTTAACCATCAGCTTGATCACCTCGCGCGGCGTAAAATGCTCACCCGCTTCCTCGTTCGATTGTTCCGCACCGATCCGGATCAGTTCCTCGAAGACATAGCCCATTTGAACATTGTCCACGCGGGCTGGGGACAGATCGATCACTGTAAATTTTTTGATGACCTCATAGAGCAGGTTCTTCTCCACCATGCGCGTAATCTGCTGATCGAACACGAATCGCTCCATGATTGCGCGGACATTGGGTGAAAAACCATTGATGTAGGCAATGAGGTTGGGCGCGAGCTGATTCGGATCGTCGAGCAGCCTGGGCAAGTCAAACCTAGAGAGGTTGTAGAACGGCCGTCTGGTTATCTTTTGTAGTTTACTGCGAACTATATTTTCACCCTTACTCTTGATCGTTGCGTATTCCTTGAGCACCTGCGCCTTGGTGGGGGCCAATAGACAATCGAAGCGGCGCAGCACCGTCAGTGGCAAGATGACCTTGCGGTATTCGTTGCGCTTGTACGGACCGCGGAGCAGATTGCAAATGCTCCAGATAAAATTGGCAAGTTGGGAATGAGTCTCTGGGCTCACTGGGCAATTCCTTATTTGTCTTGAGCTCTGCGGACAAGAGTTAGGCTGATGCAACCATGACTAAATCTGCTACGACGATTTTTATAGGCCAGCGTCAAGTAAGAGTTCAGCCAGCCGAGCCCGTGGTCATTCCGTATTGCCGCGATCAATCGCGGGAAGCGCCTTGTTGAGATCAATATCGCTTAGCCCTTTCACATGCGCATTGTACTGCCATACAACGAACTGCTCCAGAAACCGACTGTTCTCCCTCTTAAGGCGTTCATTCTCTACTATAAGACGCGCAATACGTTCGCTGGCAACCCGCATGCTCGGGGTCTTTATCTCCGGTTGATTGCTCTTCAGACGAATCTTCGCGGCCTTAAAGGCATCCGTGATCCGGATAAACCGATGAAGCGTCTGGCGCGCTGGAGCGGTGCCGATTACAGGCTGGCAAGCGGCGCTTAATGCCTCCCACGTCAGCTTATCCCGCCAACCATCCAGAATGCCGACCACGCATTCAATATCGCGATCACTGAGGTGCTTAGCCATGTGACTTCTCCAGTAGTCCGCGCAGGCCGTCCAGTAGTGGTTGTTGATCCTCACTCAACCGTCCCGCTTCCGCCTTCGCCTCGACCGCCCGGCGCAGAGGACTGAACTCATGCTCATTCCGCAGCCGCACAATTGCACCGTCCTTGATCGAAGGATCCTCAAGAATGGTAATGAGCGCGGCCAGGCGCTTCTCGGTAAGTGCATGGATATCATACCAACGGTCGGCACCCGCAGAGCCCTCGGCAATCTCCCGCTCAGCCCGTTCCTTGAGTTCCTTGACCTGCGCATAGCGGGCCCGGATGCGGTCCAAGCGACGATCGCCTTTGATGCAAACCTGTTCGCTGCAGTTGAGGCAATTCCGGAAGCGTTGGCACGGCGCCATTACGTAATCGTGTATGCAAAATCCATATTCGGTGACATGCGCGGTTGGGATTGTCAGCGTGTTGAATTCCTGTCGCGTCATGGGGATCTGGGACGCGATCTGCTCGGCGATCTCCTCCAGTGGACGATCTAGCGTCAGAGCCACGTCGTGGTGGCGAAGCATATCAACCAGCTCAAACTCCGACATGTGGTCATACACCCGGTTCTGTTTTATGTCGACGCGGCCGGACCAGCGCGCGATCTCGGACTGGCTCAGACCCCCGCGTTGCGCCATCGTATCGAGAAGATGCCGAAACTGGTGCGTCGTCACCTTCAATGGATTCTGCCTGTCGGCGTTGTATCCATGCCGGTCGAAAATACTCGACGAGAGATATCCCGGATTTATCTCGCGCGTTTGAAGGTCAAAATTTAGCGTATTGGCTTTTGGTTTCCAGACCATGAAAACGCTTGCTGACGTATCCATACGCAGTTGCTTGTCCTGAAGGCAAAAAAGCGCCTCCGAGAACCGCACTCCACGTTGCTTGTCAAACCACGGAAATCCATCGGGAAGGCGTGCATGCACCCAACGGTTCAGGCTCGCGAGCGAGTTCACACGATCACGACCCGACAAACCAAGACGAAGAAGTTCCGTCCGGCAGTACCCCTCGTTCTCATAATGGATTCCGAGTGCTGCTGCGGTTTCCAGGATAGTTAATGGCTGGTCCTCCGGTACCTGTGGACAGCCACCATGGCGATAGAACTTTTCTGGGTTATTCTCCAGCCAAGACGCAATATGCCGACCTTCCTTTGTCAGCTCACGGATGCGACGAATGGCTTCTTGCGCTACGCTCACCATGGCGTCAGGAATCCACTTGATCATCGGCGCTCCACCCTTACCAGGCTGGAACCGCCAACCGCAGGCTCGCGTACCGTCGCGCTTCGTTTCCCACACCTCGCAGTCCTCAGGAAGAGCGAGGACCTCGGAGACACGCGAGGGCGCGCAGAGTAGCAACGCCGTAGTGGACGTTGTGAAAATATCTCGAGATTCCTTCGGGTTCTTTGCGAAGATACCTGCCAAGGCGTCGAGCGCCTCACTCGCGGGAAGCTTCTTTTCCCGTTCCTCCTGTGCCTTCTTCCCGGTCCGCACCGTATCGCTCGGGCGATTGATGGGGCTCTTCCAGTCCAGTCGGGTTGAGATCAGGTTTTTCTCGGACAGAAAGCTGGCGAGACGGGCAAGCTCGCGCCCGACATGGCAGGCCATACCGGCCGAGTACTGTGCGCGTGCGAGGACCGCGGCGCGATCAAGCATGGCCAAGTCAATGTACTGCAGGTCGGTGCCCTCGCGTCGTTCAATCAAGGCGCGCTCCAAACATCTCAGGGCACGGGTCTCGTTTTTTGCTCCGGTTGGCTTGTGCCCCTGTTGATAGCGAAAGTAAGCCTTCGCGAAGTCGAGGAACGGCTGTTTCATGACATTGGCGGGATCCAAATTCCGTGCCTTTTGATCGAGATTCCGGAACGACACACCTGCCGCTGGCCAATAATTAGCACTCCAGTCCAGGTTCGCGCCGAACACGGTCAACTCAGCCCGGCAGACGCGGATGAACTCCACCAGGTTCCCCTCTGTCGCTCGCTGATGGCGCGGCACGAACTGGATGATGTCAGCCAAGGCGTTTGGCTCCCTCAATCTCCGCTCGACGCGCTTCACAGCGCTGGACAACCTCAGTCACCGCAAAGATCGTACGGTTGTTAACCGACGCAATGGCCGGATCATGAGTGATTTCCAGGATGCGATCGCGCTCTGCGATCAACCCCTGCAAGACTTCCTCATGAGCACCATCCAGCCATGGCTGGAAGTGCCTGCAGGTGTAGCAGGCGATAGGGGCCAGGGCACCGCAAAAACCGAAGTGGCCGCACGTACCAGCACCATCTCCATTGTCTGTGCGCACCTTGCTCTTAGGATCCAGACCGCGCACGGCATCAGACTCTCGATCCACCAACACGCCGGCGAACGCCTGGGCGAGTGGGGCTAGTTGTCTCGCAACCGCCTCGTTGATGGCATCAACGTGTTCTGGAACATTCTCGGTATAGACGCGCGCATTCTGATCGTCGGTATGGTCGAGCAGTTCGGCGATAATCAGCGATCCGTAACCCTCACGCGCTGCGCGGGTCGCCAAGGTTCGACGCAATCGTACTGGGCGAACCTTGATCGACTTACCAGTCCGCTCGGACGGCACGGACAATGAGGCAACCACGTTCTTGAGTCTGTCACTCAATTTATGTGTCTTGATATGAAGAGCTTCGGATCTGATCAGAGACAACAGCACCGCAGGCACCTCTTTTGCTGCCTTACGTATCGCATCCCAGTCTGGAAAGACAGCCAGCAGATGCAGCAAATCATTCGGCAAATCGGGCCAGAGAGCGCGGAGCTTTGCTTCGTTCTCCAAGATGAGTCCCCGCAGTGCCAATCCGATCTCAGGTGTCAAGGCGACGGCTTTAAAGTCGGAACGCCAACCGCTGCCACGCTGTTTGCGCCTTGGCACATTGAGAACAAACTCACGCAACCCATCCGACGATGTAGCCCCGACAAGATCCAAACCCTTCAAATCACCCAACTGAACAGGGCGCCTCCCGGTGGCCATGAATAGCGTCACCAGTATGAAGTCAGCCAGGGAGATCTCATTCCGTTCGAATGCATCAAGCAGACGTTGCTGCAACGCCTCATATTCAAGATCGGAGAGCGGCCCCTGGATGGGACACTTGATTTGGACGGCCAGTCCCTTGGTGTTTCCCCTCAACGTCCAGCCATTGAGTAATGATGGAATGCCTACATCAATACCTGGAACACGGAGATCAACCCACGTCTTTAGCAGACCTCCAATCACCGCCAGATACCACTCGTGCTTGCTATCCAGTGTGCTTCGATAGCTGATCAAGTCGACTGAGGAAATTCGCTCCAAAGGCCCCCTTTTTGCACTAACCCATCTCGTGAAAGCTCGGAACCGGTCACAAATATTGTTGGTGTGATCGGCTGAATAAGTAATCGCGTAGTGCACAAGTACTTTGACCAGAGATTCCGCCAACGAGGTCGAAAGCACATCTTGTACCCATTCCAGCGATACAGTCCTGTCGCGAGATAGTTTCCATTTCCTAGACGCCAAATCAAACTGATACCCATCGCGAGATGTGACGATCGACGCGACTGGAATTGAAGACGACAAATTATCCATTGTCACCCTCCTTCTTCCGGTGTCGCAGCTGCTGGAGTTGCAATGACGCCTCGCGGGCCTTGTTCGCAGTATGCCGACGTGTGTAGACGGCTGCCGTTCCCGAACCCTCCTTCCAACCCATCAGGTAGGAGCGCATCTTTTCTTCCTCCGGCACTCGCACGCGATTGGTGTCCATCAGCGCAGAGAATCGATCGCATGCCGTGTGTCGTAACACGTGAGGTGAGAGTCTGGCCAGAAGCTCAGGCTCGCTCTCTCGGATGGTGGCGAATATCTTGTTCAATCCCTTCATCGATAATGGCTGACCTTGAAAAGGTCCGGACTGGTGTGTGACCAACAAGAACGAATGCCGCCTTGCAGCATGCAGCCGGCGGCGCTCGGTTATAACGTAGTGGGATACCTCGGCCGCGAGGGAATTGGTCAGCGGTAATCGGCGATCCATGGTTTTGACCACGGGCTGGTTCGTCCGCGGGTCATTGGCATCCCCATGCCGTCTCGCTACCACGACCTCGTTCTGTTCAAAATTGAAATCGGTTACTTTAAGCGCAAGTAATTCGCCGGCACGGACCCCGAGGTCATAAAGAAGATGCACGATGAGCTGGTTGCGCTGTCGGACTTCCGGCTCGAATGGGTTATGAGGTGAATCCGGACGTATCAAGTCCAGGAGCCGCTGCTGTGCCTCCTCGGAGAGCCCTCTTCTTGCGGCCAGGAGCGACCGCGCCGGCTTATTTGGTCGCCGCCTGCGGATGCTGTACGCCATTGCCTTGATGCGTTCCAGCGTTTCGCCATCTACGTGGCGAGCCTCGCGTTCTACGATCCGGACCGCTAGCCACTCCAGATAATTGGCCGCATAAGTCATCCGGTTGTAGAGCGTTGCACTGGATACGCGATCATCCGCAAGCATCGGCGCAGCACGAGCACTCTCCATACGCCTGGGAAAACGCGCCACCTTTCCGCCGTTCAACTCGTGCTGAATATCACGTGACCCAAAGTACGCTCTGAGTGACTCGATTTCGGACTCAGTCAGAAAGTGCCGGCTGGAGAAGCGCTTTTCCAGATCGATAGCGTAGGAATCGGCCCAGCCAAGAAGGCTTCGCACAGCAGACAGCGCTGCGAGCATCGTATTCGGCGCTTTGCTCGCATTGCGGATTTGTGTCGTAATAAA
>NZ_DATKQC010000435.1:0-5823 GCF_035532915.1 Edaphobacter sp. | reverse complement strand
GCCACTTCCGCGAAGACCTTGTCCTGTTCACCTATCTCCACCTCGCGCCTATGCCTGTCCTCACCGACGCCCTGCTCGCCAGCATGGTCACAGGCATCGCCTATGAGACCGTACGCGACCGCAGCGGCGGCTTGCCGCTACTGACTCCCATGAGCGAGGTAGCCGGCCGCATGAGCGTTCAGGTCGGCGCAGCCTATTTGGAGAAGGAGCATGGCGGCCGCGGCGTTCTGTTGGGCGGCGTTCCCGGCGTCGCTCCTGGTAACGTCTGCATCATCGGCGGCGGCATCGTCGGAACCAACGCCGCCAAGATCGCCCTCGGCATGGGCGCAAAGGTCACACTGATCGACCTGAACCTGAACCGCCTGCGCGAGCTGGACGACATCTTCAATGGTCGCGTCTTCACCGTGGCATCAAACAGCTACAACATCGAGCGTGCCGTCTGCGAAGCCGATCTAGTGATTGGGGGCGTCCTCATTCCCGGTGCGGCAGCGCCCAAGATCGTCACCCGCGCCATGGTCGAACGGATGAAGAAGGGCGCGGTGATCGTCGATGTGGCCATCGACCAGGGCGGTTGCATCGAGACTGCTCATCCCACCACACACAGCGATCCGTCCTACGAGGTCAATGGCGTCGTGCACTACTGCGTCACCAATATGCCCGCAGCAGTGCCGAACACCTCTACTCTTGCCCTCACCAACGCTACGTTTCCCTACGTGCTGAAGCTGGCGCGCCTGGGGGCCAGGGCTGCGATCGCCGAAGATAAGGGAATCGCCGAGGGAGTCAACACCTACGACGGCGTCCTTACCTATGCCGCCGTGGCGACCGCCCAGAAGCGCGAGTGGAAGCCAGTCTCAACCCTGGTGAGCTGACCCTCTGTAATTCTTTGCGGAAGAAAGAACGGCCGTCTGTCCCTATAATCGGGCATTGAGGGAGAAGTATGGCCACGCCCATCAACCCGAACCGGCGAAAGCTCCTGATCATCGCCCTTGGCGTGTGCTTCCTTGTGCTGCTGATCGCGCTGAATACGCTCAATGCCTTCAATTCGCCACGGCTTCCGCATCCCGTCGATCTCGCGCAGATCTTCCTGTTCACGGGACTGTCCATCGTAGCGTTCCTGCTCTTCGTGGTCATCCTGGTTCTTCTGGTCCGCAACATGCTCAAGCTCTATGCAGACCAGCGCAGCCGCGTCATGGGATCGCGTCTGCGCACGCGGATGCTCTGGGGCGCGGTGCTGGTGAGTTTTCTGCCGATTGCGTTCATGTTTGCCTTCAGCTATCTACTAATGAACCGTGCCGTCGACCGCTGGTTCGGGCAGCCGGTGACGCAGATGCGCGACGACAGCAACCACATGGCGCTCGCGCTGGCCCAGTACACCACGGCCAACGCCCGTGTCGAGGCAGACTCTATCGCATCGAGCCTTCCCGCCGCAGAGACTGCCTCAGATGCCGCCATTGAGCCAAAGCCGGTGAGGCAGTCCGCTCGCCGCCAGGTGCGTCGGCCTCGCCGAGGCACTTCGCATCAGGCGGCAGCCGCGACGGAGAAGCCGATGCCGCGGCAGGATCACGAGGCCATCAACGACATCCTGCGCCAGCATGAGATCACGTTGCAGAATGGATTCGCCATCGTCTATCGCGACGGCCTCGCGGTGGCCAGCTTCCAGATGCCCCAGCGAGATGGAGCCACCGCCGAGGTCAAGCCATGGCTGCCGGACTCGCCTGCGGATGAAAATGGCCCTCCTCCGACGATACACATGCCGCGTACCGATCCCACCGACGCCGCCATACTCACCGCTGCCCAGCGCAGCGATGCCCCCATCTTCTCGCTCGGTCAGACCGATTACGCGCTCGCCGCCACCACCGTTCAGCATGGCAATACCGTTGTCGTCGGCCTGCCCGTGCCCTTCGGCATGGCAGCGACCATGGCTCATCTTCGCAAAGAGGCCGACGCCTATTGGGTGCTCTTCCGCGAGCGCCGCCAGATCAGAAGTCTTTACATGAGCCTTCTGCTCATGATGACGATCCTTGCGCTCTTCGCGTCCAGTTGGCTTGCGTTGCATATCTCCAAGCAGGTCACACGGCCAGTAGAAGCCCTGGGCGACGCGATGGAGGCCATCGCCGCCGGAGACTACGCCCGCCGCGTCGACGAGGGAGCTACCGAAGAGCTGGGCGAGCTTGTCCGCAGCTTCAACCACATGGCCGCCGACCTTGAGGGCAGCCGCCGCGCCGTCGAACACTCCACCGTTCAACTCAGCGCAGCCAATGCCTCCCTCGAAGCCCGCCGCAGCGAGCTTGAGACCATGCTCGAGACCATTCCCAACGGCGTCGCCACGCTCGACGCCGACCGCCGTATCGTCCTCACCAACCGAGCCCTCAGCGAGATGATGGACCCAGGCGGCCAGCGTCCCTTCCTTGGCCGCGTCATCGAAGAGGTCTTCCCGCCCGAGGTCGCCGACGTCATCGACCACCTCATCAAGCGCAGCCACCGCATGGGGTCCGCTTCCAGCGAGATCGAGGTGGCCAGCCTCGGCAACGACAGGTTCGGGGGCAGCCTCAACCTGCTCGCCACCGTCGCTCTGCTCGAAACTCCCGGCACGCACGACCGCATGAGCCGCGAACATCGCGGCTACGTCATCGTCCTCGAAAACGCGACCGAACTTCTCCGCGCCCAAAAGCAGTCCGCATGGAAGGAGGTAGCTCGCCGCGTCGCCCACGAGATTAAAAATCCGCTCACTCCTATCAGTCTCAGCGCCGAGCAGATTCACCGCCACATCGACCGCCTCGCCACCACGCTCTCTGATCACAGCATCGAGTCGCCATCAACCGCCGTCATCCGCCGCTGCAGCGAGGTCATCAGTTCGTCGGTCGAGAGCATGAGGTCGCTGGTCGATCAGTTCGCCGCGCTGGCGGAGTTCCCCACAGCGCGCCCTCGCCCTGCCGATCTCAACACCATTGTCGAAAATGCGCTGGCGCTCTTTGCCGGGCGCATGCAGAACATCACCATCGTAAAAAAGATGCCCTCCGGCCTGCCGCTCGTCATGGCCGATCCCGAAGCGCTCAAGCGCGCCCTTGGCAATCTCATCGACAACGCCGCCGAGGCCATGCAGCAGAGCCTGCTCCGCGAACTCCGCATTGGCACCGCGCAACTCGAAAACGGAATGGTCGAGCTCTCCATCGCCGACACCGGTACCGGCCTCACCGACGACATGCGCGAGCGCCTCTTCCTCCCTTACTTCTCCACCAAGCAGCGCGGCACCGGCCTCGGCCTCGCCATCGCCGCCAAGATCATTCAGGAGCACCAGGGAACCATTCGTGCCGAAAAGAACTTTCCCGCCGGGGCAAAATTCATCATCGAACTAAGGGCGGCCGTCAACACCGACAGCGAGCTCGAACTTCCCAGCACCACCGCCAACGGCCACGGAGGCCCTGCTTGAACCACGTCCTTATCGTCGATGACGAAGCCGAGATCCGCGAATCGCTCCAGAGCATCCTGCGCGAAGAGGGCTACCTTGTCACCACCAGTGCCACTGCGGGCGAGGCGCTCGAACTGCTTCGCGACGCAGCCTATGATGTGGTCCTGCTCGATATCTGGCTGCCTGATCGCGACGGCCTCGAAACCCTCGCCGAGATTCGCACGCTCGATCGCGCCAATGTCCCCGAGGTCGTCATCATCAGCGGCCACGGCACGATTGAGGCCGCTGTACGCGCCACCAAGCTCGGTGCCTACGACTTCCTCGAAAAGCCGCTCTCGCTGGACCGCACCCTCATCGTTCTGAAGAACGCGATGAAGGCGCGGCAGATGCGCGAAGACAACGAAGAGTTTTCGCGCCAGCTCGCCGTGAAGGGAACCGTCACCGGCCAGAGCGTCCCCATGAAGGCGCTGCGCCAGCAGATCAAGCTGATGGCTCCCACCAACGGCCGCGTCCTCATCTTCGGCGAATCCGGCACCGGTAAGGAACTGATAGGCCGCGCCATGCACGCGGAAAGCCTGCGCAAAGACCGCCCCTTCGTCGAGCTCAACTGCGCTGCCATCCCCGAGGACTACATCGAAAGCGAGCTCTTCGGCTACCGTCACGGAGCTGTCCCCGCTGGAACCAGCGGCCCCCAGGAAAAGAAGGGCACCTTCGAGCGGGCCGACGGCGGAACCCTCTTCCTCGACGAAGTTGGCGACATGAGTCTCAAGACGCAGGCCAAAGTGCTCCGCGCTCTCGACGAGCAGCGTTTCCTTCCCGTCGGAGCTTCGCACCCCATTCACGTCGATGTCCGCGTCATCGCCGCCACCAACAAAGACCTCGAAGAGGAGATCGCCCGCGGTAACTTCCGCGAGGACCTCTTCTACCGCCTCAACGTCATTCCGTTCTTCGTGCCGCCGCTACGCGACCGCAAGGAAGACATTCCCTTGCTCGTCAAAGAATTTCTACAGGAGTTCGGCCAGCAATATGGCCGCCCTCACGTCGAGATGACCGAAGACGCCCTCACCGCACTCCGCCAATATCACTGGCCCGGCAACGTGCGCGAGCTGCGCAATCTTGTTGAGCGCGTCCTCATCCTCAACCCCAAGACACAGCGCATTGAGCGCAAACATCTGCCCATGCTCGTCTATCGCGGCCCCGGCAAGCTGACCGAATCAGGCCGTCTCAATCGTGGCGAAGAGTTCGCTTCGCTGCTCGAAGCCCGCGAAGCCTACGAGCGCGACTACATCTTGAAGAAGCTCGACGAGAACCACGGCAATGTAAGCCGCACCGCCGAATCCCTCGGCCTCGAGCGCAGCCACCTCTACCGCAAGATGAAGACCCTCGGTGTCAGCGTCAAGGAGTAGCGTGCCTTCGTCCCCGGGCTATTTCGCCAGTTTAGAGTCCCGCGCATACACGTTCACGCCGCCAAACTCGCGAAACATGTTGGCGACAAAATTGACTCCGAATTTAATCCCATAGCTCTCGACCGACTTCCCCGGCCCGTCAAACCCATTGGGCGCATAGGCTCCGGTCAGCGCCGTTGCCATGCCATATCCAATGATCTTCGAGCCATTAATTACCTCGTGGCCGTTGTCTCCCTGACAGAGGAACCCGCTGCGGAAGGCCCACCATGTCCGTCCGGCGAACGATCCCGTGCCTTTTCTAAAATAGCGGGGGTCCTGGTGAAGCAGGGACGGCATTAATCCATCGGCAAAAAGATTGCTCGATGCGATGCTGGCAGCATAGTAGCCCACCCGTTCCCCATAAGGTCCGGCTCCTGCGCCGTACTGCGGTCCATAGAAGCCCGGCTGCGACGCCAATGCAAAGAGTGTAGCCTGCGCCGGATACGAAATGTCGACCGTCTTGCGGTAGGCAAGCTCATACTTCTGCCGTACCTTCAGCTTCGGGACGGTACCGTCGATCTGATGGACGGTTTCATATCCCGGAAAAATCAGAAAAGTGCGCTGGTGATAGAGAGGTTCATTCGGAAGGTTTGGATCGATCGTGGCCTGCGCAATCGCCGCAGTCGATGCTGCTGACAGTATTCCGGCACTAAGAATTATTGTGGAACACACATCCAGGGAGAACCGTCTGAAAAATATCCTCATCATATTCATTCTCTAAAGTCTAAATTAGACACAGCCATCAGGGCTGCCAGACCTCGATCGGGGATAAATTGTCAACTTTTTTTTCACAGAACGAAACCCAACAGATAGAAATATCAACTGGGTTTCTCCTCGCCCATCTGTTTCTCCGCAATCTCTTCCAACTGCCGCCGCCAATCCAGATCTTCGACAAAACCACGCGAGCTCCGCCACTCTTCCTGCACCTTCACAAACAACTCCAGAAACACCCTCGTTCCCAGCAGCCCT
>NZ_DATKQC010000434.1:0-8564 GCF_035532915.1 Edaphobacter sp. | reverse complement strand
GCACAGCGGCCTCGTAAGCCAGCATCGAAATTGCCTCACGCCCGTCAGCTCCAGAGCAGGTGCTGTATCCGCTGTAGGCGCTTTGGAACATGGGGAGAGCGCCCTGAAAATCAAGGTTCAACTCCTTCACTTCGGCGAGCTCGCCGTAGATTTCCGCCTTGTCGCAAACCGATGCGGGATCCTGGCTCAGAAGCCCCAGCGCCTCGTCATCCAGCCGCTGAGCTTCATCGGTTTGGCCGCGGTACTCCAGGTTACTGGCAAGCAAGTGAATTGCGTCGGCCTTCTCATGCAAGGGCAGATTGTTGCGGCGCGCTTCGTCCGCTGCGTAGCGCAACAAGCGAAGGTCTTCGTCGGCCAGGTCATAATTTTCCCGATTCCAGGCGTAATAATCCGCTGCCCGAACGCGAACTGCTGGCGTAACTCCCGGCCGTTGCGAAGCCCTCAGACCATCGGCCGTAAGCTGCATCCCATCTTTTTTATCTCCCTCAGAGAACGCTATTTGCCCCGCGAACGCCTCTGACTCTGCTTCGGCATCGGCATTCCCCATGGATCGGGCGGTTGCAGCGGTCAGCTCGAAAATTTTTCGAGCGCCGTCCAGGTCTCCGTTATCGTACATCGATTCGGCAAGCGCAACCTTTGCTGCAAGCAGGTCGTCGGGATTGCGGATGTAGTCGGGCAGCATCTTCACGCCTAACTGCAAAAACTCCGGAACCGTGACAGCCGGCTTACCGGTGTAATTCGAGTTGGCGAGACGAAAGAGCTGATGCATGAAGGTTTGCATTCGCTCGGCACGTTGCGCCGCGCGGAGGGCCTGCTGCTGGCGCCAGGCCGCATAGCTCAGGCTTCCGACGAGTAGCGCCGCCGTGGCTAAGCCGACTGTCACTCCCACGCGATGGCGGCGAACAAATTTGCCGAGCCGGTAGATCGCGGTCTGTCGGCGGGCCATGACCGGTTCACCGTCGAGATAGTGCCTTATATCCTGCGCCAATGCGTCAACCGAGGCATACCTTTCAGACGGGCGTGGTCTGAGACATTTCTCGGTGATTGTCTGCAAGTCGCCAGCGAGAACCTGGCGAAGCCGCGCCTCTGTCACGCCTCGATTCTGAGCCGCCTCGACCGTGATCGCGACCAGGAGGTTTTGCGGACGTTGTTCCGCGATTGCCCGCTCGATCATGGCAGCCACCGACGAATTCGCATAGGGACGCTGCCCGCAAAGAAGCTCAATGAGAACGGCGCCCAGCGCATAAACGTCGCACGCAGTGGTGACGGGCTCATTTCGCAGCTGCTCGGGGCTCGCGTATGCGGGCGTGGCCATTACGGTGGTGGTGAACAGGCTGTCGGTTTGGATGAGCTTGGACGTACCGAAGTCGAGGAGCTTGACGCAGCCCTCCTGCGACACGAGGATGTTCGACGGCTTAAGGTCGAGATGGACAATCAGATTGCGGTGCGCATAGGCAACCGCGTCGCACACATCGAGAAACAGACGCAGCCGCTCCGGAATCTCCAGCTTGCGATTGTCGCAGTAGACATCGAGATGCTCACCGTCGACGTACTCCATGACCAGGTATCTCTGGCCCGAGTCGGTAAGGCCAGCATCTATAAACCGGGTGATATTGGGGTGATCGAGCGAGCCGAGAATATGCTGCTCGCGCTGGAACCGCTCAATGAAGGATGTCCCGGCGGCGTGGGGAGCCAGCATCTTCAGAGCGAGCCGTTGCGGCGCACCGCCCACGATGCGTTCTGCGAGATACACGCTGCCGATTCCGCCGGCGCCGAGCAGGCGAAGCAACGTGTATGGCCCGGCCCGGGGCGAAGCGGTCTCCGGGACATGTGCGGTGGATTCCTCGCTCAGGGATTCAGCGCTTTGGAAGAGGGTCAAGGCACGCCGCACGAGTTGCGGATCGGGGCAATGCACAGCGAGCACACGTTCGCGATCCTCCGTAGGAGTTTCCTCGGCCAGGTGGAACAGCGCCTGCAGCAGATCCCAGTTTTCTGAATCCTGAGTCATTCCTTTTCGCTCTCCCAAGGTTCGCGCGATTCGGCGGCAAACTGAATCATGCGGAGTGCAACCGCTCATACAACCAGGCGCGGACAAACCGGAGTTCGCGGTCGACTGTAGCCTTCGAGGTATTGAGAAGATCCGCGGTCTCTTCCGCTGTGAAGCCCAGGACAAATCGAAACTCCACCATGCGGCACTTGCGCGGATCGAGAGCATCGAGCTCGTTGAGAACACGGTCGAGATCGATCGCCCCAACTGGACTGGCGTCAATCCAGGCCAGGCCCTCTTCAAATGGGACGGAGACACCGCCGTCGCGCTTACCACGCAGCTGGCCGCGCGCGTGATCCAGGAGGACGCGGCGCATGAGCCGGGCGGAGAGCGAGTAGAAGTGTTCTCGATCTTCGAAGCGAAGGCTGCGCTGCCGGATCAGCTTGAGAAAAAGTTCGTTCACGACACTCGTCGGCTGCAGCAGATTCTCGGGGCGCTCACCACGAAACAAAGCGCCTGCGATCCTTCGCAGTTCCGGGTAGACGACCTCGAAAAGCCGGTCCAGAGCATCCGGCTTGCCGGCTGCCCACTCGCGGAGGAGAACCGTAACCTCACCATGCTGCTGGCTTTGATCGTCCGTCAAACGATGCCTTCTTGCTGCTCTCGGGTTCCGAACCGCGCCTGAAACTCATGCTCCGCGGTCTTAGCGATTCCGTGGCGGTAAAATGAACTTTCCTTTATGGCTAGAATAGACCGTCCAGCGGCATCGCCGGCTCTTTTTTCTACCCGTAACACATTTTCACATTGATTGACGCGTTCATGTCGGAAGAGCATTTGGCCCGCAGTCGGATTCTCCCTTTGAGACTACTGCGCGGGTATCGCCTGGCCCTGTTTTCAGCCGGCAATAGCGGTCGGACCAAGCCCGGGAGGAGGTTTCATCATGAGTACGACCCAGTTTCCGGCCGCGGGGCCGTCAGCAGGCATCAGTTCCCAGATCGAACTCAATCGTGCCAAGCCAGTGGTGTTGCGCAACAGCAGATTCCTGTGTTGGGTCACCATGAGCGGAGCCTGCTTTGCGGCCATTATATCCGTGTGCCTGGCTCTGGTGGTGTTCTCGATTTTCTCTACGAATGGGGGGCTCAACGCAGCGAATGCATGGAGTGCGGCACAGTGGGGCTTTGGGGTATTGGCCTTCGGATATATGTGTCCGTGGTTCTGGAAGCTGGGCCGGGCGATGTTGAATTACCGGGCCGTGCTCGACAGCCGGGGTGTGAACTTTAGCCTGGGCACGAAGAAGAAGCCCGCGGACCTCTTTCTAGCCTGGGATCAGATCGCCGCCATCAAGAGCAGGCGCGCAGTCAATGTGCAACAGTTTTGGGTCCAGGGTAGTGACGGAAGCGAGGCCAGATTCTCGTCGTTCACATTTTTCCGCCCTAAGAAGGTGGCTCGACTGATTGCAGAACGCACAGGACTGTCGATCCAGAAGGTATGATCGCCGGAGAATTGAGAACGGTTCACCGTGCCAATCTCCGGATCGGCGAAGCATAGGAGTAACACGTGGGAAAATCTCACGAGATACGAGGTTCATCATGAGGAAGAGATTCAGTCAGGGACTCACTGTTTTTGTGGCGATCGCACTTCTGCTGGCGGGCTGCAAGGCATCGCCGGGCAGCGCGGCAGATCCTGAGGCTGCGACCGGCGGCTCCGGCGCGCAGCCGGGCGCGAAGGCCGGGCCTGCCACGTACCTAGCAGGCTCGGCCCTTTCGAGCCAACTGACGACGGCAGAGATCACCGATCCTTCGCTGAACAATATGGTGTCGGCAACCCTGACAATCCCGGCGGGGTGGAAGTTGCAGGGTATCTCCATGATTATGCCGTGCACCTCGATCGGGCCCGCCCCGATCTATCGGGCCTATTCGCCGGACGGACTGATGCAGATGCGGGGCGAGCCGCCCATGGGATGGAAGTGGAACCCGAAGTACAAAACAGACCAGAGCGGCTGCGCGAGCATCTCGAAGCCGATTTCGGCAGCGGATTTTCTGACCTACTACATTGGCACGATGCAGGGCGGAGTCCACGTGGTGGGGACGATGCCGGTACCGGCGGCTTTTTCGCAGTGGGCAACGAACTTTGCGGGACAGGGGAAGCAGAACGGCGCCCGTCAGCCCCAGATGATGCAGACCGACAACACAGCGGACACGGCGGCGTTGCGGGCGGAAGTGGTGAACGGGTCCTTTGTGGTGGAGGAACGGCTGCTGGCCGGCGTGGTGTGTTCGGTGAACAAGGAAGCCATGTATGGCGGACAGTGCTTTGCGCGGATGACGGTACTCACGGCGCCCGAGGGGCGACTGGATGCGTTAGTGCAGCTGGTGGACAGCAACAATCTGCCTAAGGGGGTGGCCCCGCCGCAGTATCGGCAGGCGGTGATGCAACGGCTGTATCAGCAAAACCAGCGGGCGGCCGACCAGAGGATGGCGGCGGCGAACGCCAGGGACGCAGCCTTCAGCCAGATGATGTACAGCGCGTTCCAGCAGAATATGGCGCGTTCGGCGGCGCAGCATCAGCAGTTCATGCAGCAGCAGGAGTCTTCGTTCGAGAGCTCGATGAATAACGCGAACGCGTCGATGAACGCGCGGTCTACCGCGGCGTCGGACTGGGTGGACTACGCGCTGGATCAGCAGACGGTGGTGGGACCGAACGGAGTTCCCACGAATGTGTCGAACGCGTACTCGCAGACGTGGACGAACGGATCGCAGTGGTATCAGACGAACGATCCGAATTCGAATCCCAATGGCGTGCTCCAGGGCAACTGGACGCCAACCACGCAGGTCCACGGCAACGGGGCGCCGAAGTGAGATGCGAACGAATATCGGGAAATCTAACTCAAGAGACGAAGAAATCAGCGCTGTAAGAGCAAGCCGTTACGCCTCATCTGGCGCGAGTGGCCATATCCTATTTGCTGTGATCGCTGTGGCAGGCCAAAGATGGCAAGCACGACCTGACGCAGCGTAGAAGACTAGGGCGTGTTCACACTAAGCGGAGAGCTTCGACAATGAGGGCGAAGTAGAGGAATGCCAGGAAGAGCACGTCGAGCTTCTCAAAGCGGGAGAAGATGCGGCGGAAGCCCTTCAGCCTCCGGAACAGTCGCTCAATCTCGTTGCGTTTTTTGTAGAGCGCCCGATCATATTCCCATGGCTCAATGCGATTGGACTTCGGCGGAACTACGGGGATCATGCCCAGATCGAGCACCAGCTGGCGAGTTTCGCCGTCTTCATAGGCCGGGTCCATCACCAGGTGAAGTCTCTCCGGCATCGGACCGAGCTCGGTCAGCAGCGCACGGCCAGCGGGCGCGTCATGCGCCTGGCCCGGAGAAAGGGAAAAGGTTATGGCCGTTCGAGCATTCGCGGCAACCATACAAATCTTCGTGGTCCATCCGCCTCGTGATTTCCCGATGGCCTGTGGTCCGCTTTTTTTAAAGCTCCGGTCCCGTCGGGATGAACCTTGACGATGGTTGAATCCAGCGCGAAGGCTTCGATGCGGATGCGCACGATCTGTTCCATCTGCAGCTTCTCGAACACGCGATCCAGCACACCGTTCTTCGCCCAGCGATTCATGCGGACGTAGATGGTGTGCCAGTTGCCGAACCGCCGGGGAAGGCCTCGCCACTTACATCCCTGCTCGGCGACATAAAGGATTGCGTTGAGCACCTGGAGGTTGGTCAGCCGTACGTTGCCGCGCTGTACAGGCAGACTTCCACGGATCTTTTCGTACTGCTCTGGCGTGATTTCCATCTGTCTGCATGTTACCAGGCTCAGATGTCAGTAGTGTGAACACGCCCTAATAGGGTAGGAGGCGGGGTTGCCCCGCCGTCCTCCCACATCACCGGACGGACCGTTCGGTATCCGGCCGTTCAGGAAACAGCGACAGGCGTTATGAAGCTCCCATCGCCTTCGGTTTCGGCAACCCAACATCCGCCGTGCGTGACTTGGCACCAATTCCGGCTCATGACAGGTTCGGCCCGCCTCCTTCAGAAATGCCCGTACCTGCGGCTGGGTTCGCCACGACGCTGCATCAGCACAGTTGCGATGTTGTCTTGGTATCTCGCGCACTCGGACATAAGGATATTCGCCCCACACTCCGCTATATCAACCTATCAGCCAGAAAATCTCGCACGAGCAATGGAAGTTACCTTTGGGAAACGTGACGCTATATAAGAAGCGCCGTTGAATATGTGGCGTTTCTGCCCCCCAACACCCGTCCCCTACATGGGCACGAGTGTACAGCAATGAGGAAGTGTCACCAGATTTCTTTCTCGTCTGAGCGCCCCCGCTTCAGGCAACGGTCTGGCAGAGGCGGGAAGAACCCGTCAAGGGTCTCCGCTGCGCTTCGATGAACGCGCACCGACCGCGCGCCCTAGACTGAACCTTCCCGCCTCCGCCCGTTGCGAAGAGCCATGAAGGGGGGCACTCAACGAAAAAAATTAGGTTTGAGTGCTCTTGCTTCTGGACGCCAATCGGCCCCACGGGGCTACGCAGGAGCATCGTCATGAAACGCAGCAACAACATTACCAGCATCGCAGCCACCACCGCCAGCAATAGCACAGCCAGCAGCCAAGCTGCGCCGCACAGGAAAAGTGCGGCGCAGCGCAACCGCAGCGATTCGCCCTATCAGGGACGCACTGCGCAGAAAGACAATCCAACCCAACTCATCATCAAGCAGGCGGTGAATTTCCTCATCAAGCAGGTAGAGGCAGGCAAGAGCGAGACTTTGGCCGCATATCTAACCGCGATGGCGCGATTCCACAATTACAGCTTTGGCAATATCGTTGCCATTGCGCAGCAGCGGCCCACAGCAACGCGCGTGGCAGGATTCGGCACATGGAAAGAAATGGGTCGGTTCGTGAAGCGCGGCGAGAAGTGAATCCAGATTCTCGCGCCGATGATTGGCCAAGGGCGGAGGAACGCCGAGGACATACAGAACGCCGACGCGGACGGCAACGCCAAGTCTCGCCCTGTGCTCATCGGCTTTCGCGCCGTGTATGTTTTCGACGTGGAGCAGACCGAGGGCGCGGACCTGCCGGGGTTCGAGCACAGCATCTCCGGCGAAGTGGCGAACATCGCGAACGGCTCATTGATTTTCTTGCGCAACAGAACATCGCCCTTGAGTTCAACGAGAGAATCGCCCCGGCTTTCGGCGTGAGCTACGGCGGCAAGATCGCCTTGCTTCCCGGCCAGTCGAAGGCCGAGGAGTTCGTCACTCTGGTTCACGAAACAGCACACTTATGTTGTGCGCAACATAAGCGCATGAAATTCTGCACAAAATTGAGCGGCGCACCACGACTACGGCCACCGTACGTGAGACCGAAGCCGAAGCCGTCGCCTTTGTCGTAGGCCAAGCGATTGGCCTCGAGATGGGAACCGCCGCCAGCGATTACATCCTCACCTACGCCGGAAACGTGGCGCTGCTGACTGAAAGCCTTGAAGTCATCCAGCGCACGTCCGCTGTGATTCTCGGCGCTATCTGCCCGGAAGAGGCGGCGCAACCGGAACAGTTCGCACCGGCCAGCTAAGGGCCACGTTCTGGGCGGGCGTCTGCCACGTCGGACGCCCGCTCATGCACTCACGTTCGACAACCGTATACGGAGGTATTCCCCATGACGACAGCAATCGCAACACAGTCCGAGTATCGCAATCTGCCCATCTTGAGCCTCACCGAGTCACCGGCAAATCCCCGGCGCTCGTTTGACGAGGGAAGTCTTAATGAACTCGCAGATTCGATTCGCAGTCAAGGCGTACTTTCGCCGCTCTTGGTACGGCCCAAAGGTTCCACCACATTCGAGATCGTGGCCGGGGCGCGGCGCTACCGCGCGGCGCTACTGGCCGGACTCGACTCCGTTCCCGTGCGCATCGTGGAACTCACCGACGCGCAAGCCCTCGAAACCAGCATCGTTGAAAACCTGCAACGGCGCGACGTTCACCCGCTGGACGAGGCGGCAGGGTTCGTTTCGCTTTTGCACTTGGACTACACACCAGAGCAGATTTCCGCGAAAGTGGGCAAGGCAACCGCCTACGTCGTAGCCCGCGCCCGCCTCGCACAGCTTGCCCCGGCAGTCACCGAAGCCTTTGCGAAAGACGAGATCGGTGTAGGCCACGCACTTTTGCTCGCCAAACTTGAAACCGCACAACAAGAGGAAGCACTCGCCGCCTGCTGGCAGGAGACGAGCTACACCAACGGTAGCAAGCCCAAGCGCATCTTGCTCCCTGTCCGCCATCTCCAACAGTGGATTGAGCACAACATTTTGCTGGAGCTTGCCACCGCGCCATTCTCGAAAGACGACGCAACGCTTGTGCCCGATGCGGGTTCCTGCGTTGAATGCCCCAAGCGCACTGGGCACAATACGCTGCTCTTCGAGGGCATCGCGGCACAGCACGATTCCTGCTCCGATCCCGCTTGCTATGCGGCCAAGGTGGACGCGCATGTGAAGCGGACGGTAGCAGCTAAACCCAAGCTGGTACAGATCACCACCGCCTACGGCAAACCCGCCGAGGGCAGCGCAGTTGTACCCCGCAACCAGTAT
>NZ_DATKQC010000433.1:0-9469 GCF_035532915.1 Edaphobacter sp. | reverse complement strand
TACTGGAAGTTCTCCAACCGTTGGTCATGACGGGGCACAAGTCTTAGCTCTTTCGGGTATATCTTATAGAAGGACCAATGGAAACCTCGGAAGAGCGCAAAGATGTCCTTGAGGAGGGCTCTCGCGTCGATATTGCAGCCGCCGTATTCAAGTTGGATGGCTCCAACTTGGCCTGACCTGAGCATGTGAATCATCCCCTTGCACGCCTCGACCTCATGTCCTTCGACGTCCATCTTTACGAGATCGATGAATTCAATTCCGTGTTGGAGACCATAACGATCCACGGTATGGAGAACGATGTCTTCCTCATGCTGCGTAGAAGAGCCAAAGCTCTCCACGCCTTCGCGCGCGTAAAGAGAGTTCATTGTGCTGCACTTGTCAAAGACGATCATTTTCGCTTCGCCAGAGGTCGATCTCATTCCAAAGTTATTGCAGACGCTTCCAACCCGTTGGGGCGGCATCCTTGGAGATACACGCTGCGCATCCACTCGACGGTGCGGCGAACCCCCTCTTCCAACCGAACCGTTGTTCGCAAACCAAGGTCCCGCTTGGCCTTGGAGTTGTTTACCCTCTTGTCCTTCGTGGTCATGAGCTCCGGGTCCGCAAAGCGGGCAATGTTCGGCTCAGCGGCCGAGGCGGCAAGTACGTAAGCCGCGAGAGTCTCGATATCGTGGTACTCGTCTCCGGAGATGTTGTAGACCTCTCCAGGAATGAAGTTCTCTACGATGTTGGCCAGAGCGTGAATTGTGTCGTCGATGTAGGTTGAGGTGCGATGGTGGCCTCGGTATACCGTGAAGGGGAGGCTGTGGATGGCGCGGTAGCAGAAAACGCAATTCACGCTTCGGTAGGGACTGTAATATTCTCCAGGACCATACGTATTGAACAGGCGAACGCGCACAGTTTCCGTACGATGCCGGGCCTCTGAATTCAGGACCTGCATCTCCCCAACCCATTTCGATATGGCGTAGTCATTGAGTTGCTTAATCTCTACCCGGTCCATGACGTCTTCAGACATCTCGCCTGAGTAATCTCCGTACACCTCAGAACTGCTGAAGAGGATCAGGCGAAAACGCTGGGTTTCCTGCCACCGGATGACATTTTTTGCCCCAATCGCGTTTGTCCGCCAGAGCGTGTCGTAGTAGTCCTCGCCGTTCCAACGCCCGAACTCGGCGGCGAGGTGGTAAACGTAGTCGAACTTGGCAGCAGAAGCTACACGCTCAAGCTGCCGCGCGGAAGATACGTCGCAACGCAGGTATAACAGATCGTGATGATGTGGCAGGTCGGCGATCCACACCTCGTGGCCGCGTCGACGGAGAAGCTCAACGAGCGGCGTGCCGATCGTGCCGAGTCCTCCAGTTACAAGGATTTTCTTGGAAATTGCCATCCTAGGTCGTACCTCCTATCAGTATGGGTGCAATGTTTGCGTTTCAGCGGGACGCCATCTCACGACGAAGTCGCTGCCCGGTATGCGCACTCGAAGCAGATCAAAGGCGAAGTCAAGCCGGCGCTCCCAAGTGTGTTCCCGGCGCGCGCGGGCGGCTGCCGCGTTTCCGATGGCCATCGCTTCTTCAGGCCGGTCAAGGTAATAACGAATCTTTTCGGCTGCCTCTCGAAAATTGTCGTAAAAAACGATTTCTGCGTTCTCGGCAAACAAAGGGTAGAGGTCTTCGTTGCGGCTGGTGATGTAGAGCGCGCCGGCCATTGTCGCGTCAAAATCCCGCAGCTTAAGAGTACAGAGGTCCCGGCGGTGGCCAACCGTTCCCACCCCCAGCACGATCAATGAACTCCCAAAAAGCTCCGCCATGCGCACTGCTCCCACCGGTCCATTGGGCCAGCCCGGACCATATATCGCGAGAGGAATCCCGCTGCGGGTGAGATGTCGTACCAGACTCCGCCGTACGCCGTAATTCCCTCCGATGAAACACACCACGGGCTCCCGCTTGGCAGCTGGAACAAAAAGTTCAGGGTCGCTGCCAAAAGGCCAGTACACCGACGGGTACCCATGGCACCAGTAACGTTCGCAGCACTCGTGGGAACTTGTAAGTGTGAGGTCCAACCCGGGGCACAACCCTCGGGCCCCAATCCAATTACCTCGATATGGCCGCCAGTTCCATGGCAGCCGATCATCCATCGCGATGTTTACAGTGGCAACTCCTAGAGCTTGTATCTTTCGAAGCGCCCCGGCAGACATGGTGTTGCCCCACATCTGGCCGATCAGAATATCGAGCCCCTGCGAATGCTTTAGCTCCCGCACCCGGTCGACGAGCAGGGCGCTATTGCGCGCAATCAACCCTGGATCGAGCGGCCTTGTTGGGAACTCCTGCAGATAGCTTCCTCTCTCGTCACAGAACGAAGCGACGCGCCCAAACTTAGCCAGGGCAGTGAGCATTCCCGACTGATCCTGCGAAGGATCGGCACCGACCCAAAGCAGTCGTAGCGCCCCTTTTGCTTGGCTTTCGAGATGGATACCACGCACCTGTAGGCGCTGCCGAACGGCAGCGGTTGCGTGAGAGAGTGTGTACGAAACCGCAACGCGCTTACAAAGAGAGCGATACTGCCGGGAAATGGCCCGGGATTGCCATCGGTCCCGCATTGCCTTCAAAGAGGCATTGACTGCGTAAACAGGTTCGAAGCGCTTCAAATATTGGCTAACGCTGGATTTCATAAGCTAACGCATCCCTGCGGAAATTGCGCGCCTGGCGAGCGGCGCCATGTTTACACCATCCCACGGCAACGCAGGTCGGTCGTCTCATGCTGAGGCATGCTCGCTTATGGAACTAGGAAACAGACCACGTTCTCTGACGAGGCGCGCGAAAGCCCTGTATGTCCGCTGGTTGTAGTGATACGGGAGGCCCTGCCGGTCCTCCGCAGTCGAATCTTCTGGCCAATCGACCATGGCCTCGTCCACCGCGAGCGAGCAGAACGGCTCAAACTGCGGCGCAAGCGCCTCCACAGCCTCGCGAATTCTATCGGCGCGTCTTCGGAAAGCTTCTCGTCCTTCCAAAGCTTTCGGAAAGTGTAGGAAGATGACCGGCACCCGTCCAAACCGGCTACGCAACACGCTAAAAAAACGCTGGTACGCCGCGTAGAACGTATCCTCGGCGAGCAAGCCAGCGCATGAGAATTGCTCGTTAAAGCTCCGGGTGGGGTTGAGATCGGAGTAGCCGCAGCAGAAACGCCACCCTTGGCCTCGACGGAAGAAGATCTGGTCCGTAAGCTCAGCAAAAGAGTCCATGAAAACGAAAGCTGGAGGATGAGCCGGTCGCCACCACCCGACATTCTCCTCCTGCACAATCAGCGGCAGATTCGTACGCATGTGCGGCGCAACCTCCCGGGTCCGCGGCCGCAGGGCCGGGTTGCCCCACCAAGCTAGGAGTTGATCCACACGTCCTTTCTGAACGTTCACTACTGGCAGCCGCGTCCCGGTGAGCGCGAGCACATCGCGTCCCAGGCAAGCAAACCGTCCCAGGATCCAGTTGGCAGCCCAAGAAGAGCGCCATTGACAGCGCACCGCATGGATACGCACCAAAGCCTCGCACGTCATAGGTCTGTTCAGAAGGCCGTAATGGTCTACCAGACTCCTAACTTCGCACCTCTGGAGGAATGGCGGAGGATTTTAGACCGCGCTCGATCAGAACTGCCAAGCCCGCGAGCAAGTACAGTCCCCCACCAAGCAGCGCCACGACTGCCGTCAGAATTGAGAGCGGGTGCATTGCGCGGGCGAGCACGACGAACGCGACGACCATTGGAAGCGCGAGAACGAGAGAGCCTCCCATCTTCCGCCAGGGCCAGCGGGCCGGGAGAACGGAAGCTGTTTTCAGGACAGACACGATGAAAACAACGGCTGTCCCTGCCGCCGCCGCCCAGAAGGCCCCGACGAAAGACCAGTGCGGCACTAACAAAGCCGTCGCTGCCAACGTCGCTGCTCCCCCGACTGCCACAGGCGAAATGGCGACCTTCATATCCATCTTGGCCATGGCTAACATGGTAAACATACCGTTTACCCCACGAAGAGTTTCGGCAAGCGCGGGAATGGCTGCGAACTCGCCAACCACTTGAAAGCGCGCTCCAAGCAGCATTTTCGCGAGGAACGGTCCGGCCGCGCCCACGTAGCAACCCACCAGAAGGAGCGCTGGGATGTACACCGCGGCAAAATTTTCCCAGGCGCGGGCCAAATGAACGGGGTCGGCACCATGAAGGTCGGCATAAAACTGAGGTTCGTAGAGGTGCTGCAGCGTGAGGTCCGCCATCAAGATGGGAGCTGCCGCAAGCCCGTAGCCGACCGCAAACATTCCGAGGGCTTCCGGGCTCGCAAGCCACGCAAGCAGAATACGATTTCCCTGTGATTGGAACCACCAGAGGAGTGCCCGGAAGGAAATTGGCCAGGCAAACGGAATGACCAAATTCCACCGAAGTCCGAGCCCCTCGGCTGTCTTTGCCTTGTTCAAGTCCTTCGGATTTTCTTTTTGAAGGGCTCGCCAGAGCAAGATGAGCGACAGCGCACCTACCAAGTAACCTAAATCTTGCCCGAAATACCATGCGCCGGCCGAACGGCGTCTCAGAATGAGAAGCAGAGAGCAGACAAGTCCGATCCACACCGTGGCGTTCGAGAAGAGCACGAAGGGAATTCGGCGGTGAATGAGATTAAGAGCCGTGCTTCCTGCGATGTACGCGCAAGAAAAGAACACGTTCAGACCTATAAGAACACCCAAAACTGACGCGCTCATCCCCGCGACCCACCCGAAGCGCCGCTGAACGAGCCAAACTGCAATTCCACTGAGAACCGCAACCACCGCGACGTAACCGAAGAACCGCTTCAACTCTCTATCCCAGGTCCCGAGGCGAAGCCAGGTGTTGAATGCTCGCTGGCAAAACTGCCATACCGGAACCACCATGATCAGGCTGAAAGCTGCAGCAATGATGCCAATTTCTGCTAGGCTACCGACATCTTTGGGCAGTAGATATTCGGTCAGTACGCGAGTTGTCGCCAAGCCCCCCAAGGCCTGCACCAAGCGGCCAGCAGCCAGCGGGCCCAAATCCCGAATGTGGAGCCTCCGAATGTGCCCAGGCGGGTTGCGCTTGCTCGCCTCGGAACCCCAGCCGGGATGTACCGCCGTGGTTGTTTCAGCCACCGGGACGCTCCACCCGCGCCGCCACGCGCCGAAACGGCTGTGTCGGCATCGAAAGGCGAGTAGTCAAAGATTTCATATTGGGGCACCGCACAGAACGGACCGGACTAGATGGTAGAGCCGCCACGTGAAGAGATTGTTGAACAAATTGATCGGCAGATAGGCGAGAAGGGCCAAGCGCTGTAGCAACGGCAGAGGCGACTCCGAGACTCCTCCCCAGAAAGCCTTGAGCACCCTCCATTGATGACGCGCTCGAAAAAACTCTAGCCGGAGCGCCCGGCCACGCCACTTAGTCGGGGTATACTTCGTCCGATCCTTTCGCCGATAGGAAAAGAGCCGTTGTTCCACCGTTACGATGCGGTGGCGCGCAAGAAACTTTAGAAAATACAGGTTGTCAGCGTTCCACCAGCAGTCCGGGTCGGGATAAGTAAATGGCAGAATCGCCTGCAGCCACTTCGTGCGAAAGATCCCGAAGGTAAGGAGCGGATTTCGGAATTCCAAGTAGACGAGGAGGTTGCGCAGGCAGGAATCCTCGGCACGGAATGGTCGGGGCCGAATGCTAACGCTTACCAGACTCCGTCCTTCTTCGTCGATCCAATCATAGTTGCAGAATGCCATCCCGAGGCGCGGGTCACCCTCCAGCTCGGTAACCAGCGTGGAGATGAACTCCGGGTGCCAGTGGTCGTCGTCACAGGCGATCATGCAGTAGCGGCCGGAAGCCATCGCGACGAGGCGGGTGCCGGCAGCCTGCGGGTCCCGCTGCCGGTCGTCGAGCATGTAGCGGATGCGGGAGTCCCTCTCGGCCTTGCGCTGCACAATTGCGGCGGTTCTGTCGGTCGAGCGATTGTCGAGGACCAGGATCTCCAGGGTGCGATAAGTCTGATTGACCAAGCAGTCGAGCGCCTCGGCAAGCCAGCGCTCGCCGTTGAAAACCGGCATACAGATACTCACCAGAGGCTGATCTTCACGAGGGAACATCCCGCGCACTGAGAAAGGCACGTCTCTCCTCCCCCGAAGGTGGTTCTCGCCCACTGCTCTCCTAACCTCGCCTAAGATTGGGGAATCTCCCGCCCTGTGTGTCTGCTGGGACTCGCCCCGTGCGCGACGTTCACGAACGCCAGCCCACCCACGGCCATAGGGGAAGGCCGAACACTACGTAAAGCCACCGCAAGAGTAGCGCCGACGCTAGGAGTGGAAATGCGGCGGTCCCCCGGCGCAGCGGACGCAGTCAAGCCAGGTGTTGTCGGCCCGGCGAAAAACAGTACCGAGTGGGTGATCAATAGCCCAGTGAATAGTGCCACCAAGGTGCCTAGTTCGTTGGCCACCCCGACCAGGACCGGCCCGAGCTCAATCGTGAGCGCCCAGATCGTTCCCGCCTGTCCGACCACTTGTATCAAGCGGCCACCCACTGGAAGGCCGGCATCGAAGCGTACGTTCTTTCTGGGGCCATCGGTAGCCCGCTTCTTCCGCTCCGCCCCGCGCTACGAGTCAGTTCAGTGGTCTGGCTGTAAGACCCAACACCTACGACCCCGTTGATATCTGTATTCTGAGTCATCACTTCGACCTCGGGTGCATCAGTTATGATTCAACTTTGCCGGACAGGATTTGGGCTAGCCTGAAAAGACTGACCCGCCGTAGCGTGAGCAGGCCGTCTCAACCGCGGCAGAGGCATTCGAAAGGATGATGAGGAAAGAGATTTCTCTATTTTGGATTGGCATCGTTCTTTCAAGCGGTCGTACCGTGCGTCCAACACACTTAAGCGTTGTCCGTCTAAGGGCTGTCCGGCGGTAAGGCACAACAGTTCCCCTGGGCCCCTTCCACGGGGCTAGCTACAACAGCCTGCGTGCGGGTTCCCGTGCAACCCCAATAGGGTAGTAGAGAGCCCTGCTGTGCTCTTGAACCTCTCTACCAGGCCCCTGGCAATCGTGATCGTTGAAGACCATCATGCGTAATGCCGAACAAGTCTGTGGGAGGTCATCTCACGAATGTGCTTGGCAGCTTCCTCTCCAAATTTCTCAGTCGCCGCTTCGAGATATTCGGGATTTGTAAAGTACGCTTGAAACGCAGAGTCCCGGAAGCGCAATACCTCCGCGGCTGAAAGGTACCGAGTGGGAAGAGGTAGAGTATCCACCGAGTGCTGCGAGTATCCCGACCACTTCTCCGGAAGCGGCCATCCCTGCTGGAGGGCGATGTCGTATAGCTTGGAACCCGGATAAGCCATGGCGCTGTAAAAATTCGCAAACTCACAGTTGAGTTGCATGGCCATGTCAAGGGTTGCTTGCATGGTCTGGAGGCTGTCCTCGGGTAGTCCTAAAATATAATTTCCAATCACGTTAATGCCTGCGGCCCGCACGGCTTCCAGAGTTCTGTAAATGTCCTCCTGACCAAAGCCTTTTTGTACGTCTTTTCGAACTTGTTCGTTCGCAGCCTCGATCCCGAAGGCCAGCCAGTTAAATCCCGCGCGTTTGAGCTTCTCGAGCATCCCGTCCTTAACCGTGTCCACGCGCGCATAAGCCCAGATGTTTAGGTCGTAGCCCCGCTCAATGATCAAATCGCAGATCGCCGAGACATGGCGCGGGTTTAGAACAAACATCTCGTCGGCGATCTTGATGTTGCGCACACCATAGTTTTCAACGAGGTGGCCGATCTGATCTGCGATCGACTGAGGGCTCCAGAACCGGTAGCTATTGACACTTTCGTTGTAGCCCAAAGTTTTCTCGCCGCCCTTGAAGGGCGTCTGAATGCAGCAGAACGTGCAGTGGTAAGGACATCCCAGGGTGGTGTAGAAAGCCCCGTAGGGTTGGCGTTGGAGATTCCCCAGGCAGTGCCAGTTGTGGGCGCGGTACTTCTTCATGGGAAGGAGGTCCCATGGGAGCTGGGGCATTTCCTGGTCAAGATCCTTGACAAGTGGAGCCGGGACCGTGTGTCGAACCGTTTCACCATCTCGATACCAGAGGCCACGAACTTTGCTGTAATCAGGCTGAGCAAGTCGGAGAGCCTGCAAGAGGTCCAAGATAGTGAAGGGCCCCTCTCCTCCACAAACCAAATCTGGTTTTTCCTCTCGGAGCGTTTGCTCAGGAAGGGCCGCCACATGGCCTCCGAGCAAGAGCACCTTCAAACCAGGAGCCTTTTCCTTTAGCACCGTACAGACTTGGCCCGCGGCGGACATGTTCTGCGTCGAAGCCGAGGGTTGGTGGCCATAGACGACCACTACAGTCAAGAGAGGATTTAGTTCGGTCACGTGCTCGGCGACCTGCTGAGGGGTCAAATCCTCCGCTTCAGCGTCGAGCAGTTCCACGGAGAATCCCCGTCGGCGAACAAACGTGGTAATCAATCCTGCCCACACGGGCGGCTCAATCGCACTCAACTCGCTCCCGAGAGACTGGTATACCTGCTTCCGGCTCGGGGGATTGATGACGACGAGGTCCAGCTTTCCTAAGCGTGACATAGCGGTGTCCTCTTCCTGCAGACCGTCCTTATGTGAAGTCCTTTGATTCGATCAGAATTAAGGTTGTCCCGGCAGAGCATTTAAAATGGAGCATAGATCAAGGATCTTGCTCTTCTCCAGTTCGGGGTAGTTGCCGATATAGAACCCGTAGAAATGCACGTGGTCCACGTTCGGAAACTTCGCAAATTCCGTTTCCCCCACGACTTTCTTCAGGTAGGGTTGCCGAAGCTGGTTGCCGCCTCCCGATGTGCCGCGGCGGAATTCTACCCCGTGATGGCGCAAGGATTTCATGACGTTCTCGCACAGTACCGGGTCCGGATGCTTCAGAATCAAAGTGAAGGCGTAATTGCAGCTTCCGGCGGTTTCAAAGTCCGTGCGGTACTTGGCCGGGTCAAGATTCTCGAGAAAAAGTCGAAGGTTCTCGCTCCGGCGTTGGTTATTCTGGTCGAGCCGCCGGAGCTGGGACCGTCCGATCACGGCTCCGAGTTCTGTGGGCCGCACGTTATAGCCGGGAAAAGCAAAAATAAAATCCGGATTCAGGTCGGGGCATCGCGCGCGGTACGAACCTCTCAATTCCTCTGAGGTCGATTCCCGGACCATCCCGTGGGAACGCAGCATGCGAAGAATCTCATAGAGGTATCGGTCGTTGGTTGAAATCATCCCGCCCTCGATCGTGCTCATATGGTGGGCGTAATAGAACGAGAAGTTGGAAATCATACCAAAGGTGCCAAGCTTGGCGCCGCAAAACGTTGCTCCATACGATTCGCACACATCCTCAATGAGCGGGACATTGCGTTGTCGGAGCTCATCGAGAAGTCTCTGGTCGAGCGCGTTGTACCCGAGCACATGGGTAAGGAACACCGCCTTTGTACGCGGTGTGAGTTTGGCGATA
>NZ_DATKQC010000432.1:0-21354 GCF_035532915.1 Edaphobacter sp. | reverse complement strand
CTTCCCATTTGACGGCGTGGGCGGACTTCAATCGCGACGGCATCGCCGATGTGGCACGGGTCGCTCTACCTGCCGGAGAAAACTCCGGGGCGGCGCTTTTGACGATATCGCTGGCGCAGGCGGATGGGAGCTTTAAACAAGTAGCGTCGGGGGTGGCTCTGGGCCATCACCCAACGGACATCGTTGCCGGAGACTTCAATCAGGATGGCGTTCCAGACCTGCTGGTGGGAGATGACGACGGAACGCTGACCCTGTTGCTCGGCGATGGGACGGGCACGGTGGCCTCGGCGGGAGTGGTGGCGCAACTGAGCTCTGTTGTGTCGATTGCAGTGGGAGACTTCAACCACGATGGCATTCTCGATGTGGCCGTCTCGGACTGGCGCGCGAGTTCGGTGACGATCCTGCTTGGCACGGGAAAAGGCGCGTTGCGGCATGCGGGATCTTTTCCTCTGCGGGTTGCGGGAACGACTCCTCATATTACGGTAGCGGACTTCAATGGGGACGGGATTCCCGACCTGGTCGTGGTGTACGACGATGACGAAGGCGACACCTACGACGTGATGCTGGGCAATGGCAGCGGCGGCTTCACGTTCGCACCCAGCCTGAGCCTGGCACGCGATCCGAACTCTCACTGCGTTACTTAGAGGTATCGCAGTATTCGCTTTCGCCTCGCGGCGGCTCACGCAAGATGCCGATGCGCCTAACCGGTGCGCGCGACCTTGCGCTGGATCGTCAATGGCTCGGTCGTGCGAATCCGGCCACTGGCCGGGGCGGCAGAGCGCACACCGTTCCCCGTAGAATGTGCCGTCAGAGGATGTTGCAGCGAGACGATCACGGCCTGCGCCGGAACGCTGCCCGCGCACACATAGCTGTGCCTGGTATTGGCGTCGAAGTAGATGGCATCGCCAGCTTCGATTCGGTGCGGCGTCTCTCCGTGCCGCACCTCAAGCACGCCCGACACCAGATAGAGGAACTCGCAGCCTTCATGCTGATGTGCTCGCGGTGTGCTGCCCGGCTTCATGGGAAGAAACTCGGCGAAGTAGGGGTCGAGCTGGCGGTCCGGGACCAGGTATCCAAGGCTCTCGAAGAAGTAGGCAGGATCGTCGGCTCCCGTCTGCGGCATGCGCACCCGCTCTTTGCGGCGATGCACGCGGAACAAGGTCTGCGGCTCGGACTCGAAGAAATAGCTGAGGTCCTTGGAGAAGACCATGGCGACGCGCGCCAGGTTGCGCAGCGTCGGCACTACCCGCCCGGTCTCCAGTTGCGACAGAAAGCTGGCCGAAAGCCCGGTATGACGTCCCAACTCCACCAGGCCCATCGATTTCTTCAGGCGCAGATGCTTGATGCGCTCGCCGATGCGCTTCTCGGCGATAAAGGACTCCGCGGCACCACCGTCCACCTGAAGATTCTCGGTGTCCGGCCCGTTGTCTTTGGCTCCGTGGGAAGCAGTCAGAGAAGGCGCGTTTGCACTCACAGCCATCGCAGAAGTAGCCATCACCTTCACCCCATTCAAGAAAGTTGCGTCACGTAACCAGATGTTGAAATTGCATCAAAAGATGTACGCTGGCAGGGTCTTGCTGGATTCAGTTCCGATTCCACCCGAGGCGTGATTCCTGCCTGCCGGCCAAAATGCTAGCCTGAGATCAATGAAGTCCTCTGGCCCGTCAGCCACCTGCCGCACCGTCCAGCCGCTCACCGCGCTGGCGACCGCTGTCCTTGCAGCATGGTTTCTATCCGGTTGCGCGAGCCCCGGCCCGGCCCGGCCGCCGTCGCTGCATCTGGCCCGCCTGGTCACCGATCTCTCCGCCGCGCGCACCGGCGACAGCGTAAGCCTGCACTGGACGACACCGGAGAAGACCACCGACGGCCTTAAAGTTTCGCCTGCACTCACCGCCGAGATCTGCCGCCAGCTCGCAGCCCATTCCTCTCCCTGTACGCCGGTTAAACGCCTCCCTGTTCATCCTGGCCCGTCCGAAGCCAGCGACCTGTTGCCTGGCGGCCTGACCTCCGATCCCGCAACCCTGCTCACCTACCGGGTCAAAATTCTCAACGCGAACGGCCACTCCGCCGGGCTGTCCAATCCCGCCTTCGCCGCCGCAGGGGCCGCACCGGCGCCGATTGAACACTTACGCGTCACCCCCGTTCGCGACGGAGCCATGATCCAGTGGCAGCCACAGCCTGCGCCCGCCTTCATCGACCTCGACCGCACGCTGGTCGAAACCTCCTCGCCGAAAAAACGCTCCGGCAAACAGCCGCGCCAGCTCGCCGCACCTTCGGCTCCTGCTGAGATCCACCTGCAGGCGGGCAAACAATCCGCCGGGCCAACGGTCGATCCCGGCGGCACCATCGACCCCATTGCGAAGCGGGGCGAGACCTACCGTTACACCGCCCAGCGAGTCCGCACCATCGCCCTTGGCGGCCATGACCTGGAGATACGCAGCACGCCTTCGCCGACGATCACCACCCTTATGCGCGATACCTTTCCCCCTGCGGTTCCGAGTGGGCTTGCCGTGGTTCCCGGCAACGGCTCCATCGATCTCTCGTGGGAACCCGACACCGAGCCCGACCTCGCAGGCTACCTCGTCTACCGTCAGACAGTGGCCACCGACGGCACGTTGAGCGGCGCGCCCAGCCAACTGACTCCCAAGCCGATCCCCGCACCAGCCTTCAGCGACCTGACCGTTCAGCCCGGCCAGACCTACTCTTACAGCGTGGTGGCCGTCGACAGCGCCGGAAACCAGAGCGCCGCCAGCAGCGAAGCCCGCGAAGTTTTAAGGAAGCAATAACCATGCGCTACTGCAAATTTCTCTCCCCCGCACACGGCCGCGTTTACGCAATCGTCGAAGAGCGCGACGGTGAACTCTGGGCCGTCCGTCCGATGCCTGCTCCCGAAGAAGACCGTGCGGCTGCTTCTTCCACGCAGATCGAGTTTGAGCCGCGGCCACTCAAAGAACTTCATCTCCTTGCGCCCGTCAATCCTTCCAAGATTCTCTGCATCGGGCGCAACTACCGCGACCACGCCGCCGAGCTTGGTAACGAAGTCCCCAAAGAGCCGCTGCTCTTCCTCAAGCCGCCGTCGTCGCTGCTGGCCCCCGGCGGCGTGATCCGTATGCCTGCACTCTCGAAACGCGTCGACTACGAGGGCGAGTTGGGCATCGTCATCGGCCGCCGCTGCCGCAACCTCGGGCCTGACGAAGACCTGCGTCCCTATGTCCGTGGCTACACCATCGTCAACGACGTCACCGCTCGCGATTTGCAGAAGAGCGACGGTCAATGGACGCGCGGAAAGGGCTTCGACACCTTCTGCCCGGTCGGCCCCATCGTCTCCGACGAGATCGACCCGGCAGGCGGCAGCCCCGTCACCTTGACCACCCGCCTCAACGGAGCCATCCAACAGCAGGGCAGCACCAGCGACCTGATTTTCCCCATCGCGCACCTGCTCCGCTACATCACCACCGCCATGACCCTCGAACCCGGCGACCTGATTCCGACCGGAACTCCGGCCGGGGTAGGGCCCGTAAACCCCGGAGACCGCATCCAAATACAGATAGACGGCCTCGGAGTCCTCGAAAACATCTTCCAGCCCAGCTGAAGTCCTCCTACGGCCCCCACATCCCGTGAAATTCCTGCGAATCCCGAAAACAGCGCGTAACCCTTTCAACCTTGATAAAATCTAATAAGACAGCGAAGGAGCAATAAAAATGGCCTCTCTACTCGAACAACTACGTGGCATGACCACCGTCGTCTCCGACACCGGCGACATCAACTCGATTCAGCAGTACAAGCCGCAGGATTCCACCACGAATCCCTCGCTGATCGCAGCCGCGGCAGAAAAGCCCGAATATCAGTCCATCGTGGACAGCGTTTTGCAGCAGGCCAAGAAGGACGCCGGCGACAAGGCCACCGATAAGGAAGTTGCCGCTCTTGCCTTCAAGAGCCTGGCCGTTGCCTTCGGCCTCAAGATCCTGGAAATCATTCCCGGCCGCGTCTCGACCGAAGTCGACGCCCGCCTCTCCTACGACACCGAGAAGTCCATCGAGACCGCCCGCGACATCATTCAGCAGTATGAGAAGGCTGGCGTCTCCCGCGAGCGCGTCCTGATCAAGCTCGCCTCCACCTGGGAGGGCATCAAGGCAGCCGAGGTCCTCGAAAAAGAGGGCATCCACTGCAATATGACCCTGCTCTTCGGTCTGCACCAGGCCATCGCCTGCGCCGAAGCCAAGGTCACCCTGATCTCGCCCTTCGTCGGCCGCATCCTCGACTGGTACAAGAAGGACACGGGCAAGGACTACGTCGGCGCAGACGACCCCGGCGTCCAGTCCGTTACCACTATCTATAACTACTACAAGCACTTCGGCTACAAGACCGTGGTCATGGGCGCCAGCTTCCGCAACATCGGCGAGATCACCGAGCTGGCCGGTTGCGACCTGCTCACCATCGCCCCCAAGCTGCTGGGCGAGCTCGAGAGCACGCAGGGCGATCTGCCTCGCAAGCTCGACGCCGCCAAGGCCAAGGACCTGAAGATCGAGAAGATCCCCATGGACAAGGCCACCTTCGGCAGGATGCACGCCGAAGACCGCATGGCCCACGACAAGCTGAAGGAAGGCATCGACGGCTTCTCCAAGGCGCTCGAGGGCCTCGAAGAGCTGCTCGCCAAGCACGTCAGCGAGATGAAGCAGCCCGTCAACGCTTAAAAACGTCTCAGTCCATCGCTCCGGCCACTTCCTTGGCCTATGTTTGCCGAGGAAGTGGCCGGAGCTTTTGATGGCTAACCCTTCCCATAAAATCGCGCCGCGTCAAGGAGGGAGCAGGGGTGTTGCCTCCTTGACACGGTTTCATGCACATTCCAATTGACAAGCTATTACGCCAGTCGATATGGTGCGTTGGATAGTTGTAGTTCACAGTTCAAACAATCTCCCCTAAAAGACCAGAGGGATGTACCACTCTCCCCCCAGCAACAAAAACTCAGGAGGCTTCATGTTTCGCAACTTATTCAAGATCACAGGGATTTGTCTCGCCCTTGCACTGACCTTTGGCCTTACCGGCTCGCTACATGCGCAGACGTCGCTCGGCCAGATGGCAGGTAATGTGGTCGATGCCACCGGCAGCGTCATTCCGGGAGCATCCATCGTCATCACCAACGTCGGCACGCAGTTGGTCCGCACCGTCAACTCCGACGACAGCGGCTTCTACACCGTCACCAACCTTCCCATCGGAAACTACTCGGTGAGCATCTCGAAGACCGGCTTCCGCGGCGAGACCCGTACCGGCATCTCGATCAGCGCCGACGCTCACATCACCGCTAACTTCGAGCTGCAGATCGGAGCCACCACCGAGGCCGTCACCGTGACCGCAGTCCTCGGCGAGACACTCAACACGACCAGCGGCGAGCTCTCCCACGTCATCGACAGCAAGCAGGTCGAGAACCTTCCGCTCAACGGCCACAACTACACCCAGCTGATGACCCTGATCCCGGGCGCGGTCGTCACCAACCCCGACGTCTTCTCGGAGACCACCAGCCTCGCTGCCGGCAACCAGAACATCAACGGCAACAAGTCCGACTCGGCCAACCTCACCGTCGACGGTGCGTTCAACATGGTGTCCGGCAGCAACGGCAGCCTGGTTAATAACGTTGGCCCCGACTTCATTCAGGAAGTGAAGATCGAGACCTCGAACTTCTCCGCGGAGTACGGCCGCAACTCCGGTCCCGCCTTCAACATCGTCACCAAGAGCGGCACTAACAAGTTCCACGGGACAGTGTTCGAGTATGTGCGCAACAACATCTTCGACTCCCGCCCCTTCTTCTCGCAGTCCAAGACCCACCTCGTCTTCAACGACTTCGGTTACAGCGTCGGTGGTCCCATCATTAAAGACCGCCTCTTCTTCTTCGCGGGCGAGGAGTGGAAGCGGCTGCGCCAGCAGCAGAGCCCGACCCAGCGCACCACGCCAAGCTCCGCCGAACTCGCCGGAAACTTCGCTGGCCTCACCGTCGGCGGCAAGGCAGTCCAGCTCTACTATCCCGGAACCACGACTCCGATTCCGAATAACAATATCGCGAGCATGATTACTCCCGATGGCCACGCCATCGCGAACGTCTATTCGGTGATGAACAGCCTTGGCCAGTTCACCGACGCTACCAATGCGGCGAACAACCTGACCCTGACGCCGTCCAACCCTCTGAACTTCCGCGAAGATATCGTTCGGCTCGACTTCCGCATCAACGAGAAGAACAGCATCTATGGCCGTTGGATCGACGACCGCAACAGCCTGATCGACCCCTTCGGCACCTTCTCGGATGGCGGCAACCTGCCCACCACCCCAACCACCCGCAACCGTCCTGGCCAGAGCTATCTGCTGTCTGAGACCTGGACCGTGCGTCCCAGCATCATCAACCAGGCCATCGCGACGTTCAGCTTCGTCTCCCAGCACATTCCACCGTATGGCGTGAACTGGAAGCGCGAGACCTTCGGGTTCCAGTACGCCAAGCTCTTCCCCAATGCGGGCAAATATCCCAACGGTATCCCCGAGGTCGGAATCACCTCCTTCGCCGGGTTCCAGGGACCGAACTTTGCCTTGAACTCGCCCACCACCGACATCCAGCTGGGTGATACGGTCTCCATCGTCAAGGGCAACCACCTCTTCAAGTTCGGCGGCGTCTACGTGCGCAACCGCGTCGATCAGAATGGACGGCCTTACTACACCGGCAAACTTACCTTCAACGCCAGCGGAAACCCCACCACCACCGGCTACGCTCTGGCTGACGCGCTGCTCGGCAACTTCAACAGCTACAACGAGGCCAGCGCCGACCCGACTGGCCACTTCCGCTTCAACCAGCCCGAGGCCTTCGCCCAGGACACCTGGAAAGCAGCCAGAAACCTCAGCATCGAGTACGGTGTTCGCTGGCAATACATCCCCGCCATGTACACGCAGGGCAACAACATGGCCAACTTTGACCCTTCCGTCTATAGCTCCACCAATGCCATTACCGTGACCACGGCGGGCAAGGTTATTCCCGGTTCGGGCAATCCTTACAATGGCCTGGTTCGTGCCGGAAGCGGCGTTCCTGCCGATCAGCTCAAGCGCGTTCCCAACATCAATACGGCAGCCTTTCCTCTGATTCCGGCTGGCGCGCCGCGCGGCTTCTACAAGATGAGCGGAGCCTTTGGCCCACGCATCGGCTTTGCCTACGCTGCCGGGGATAAGACCTCCATCCGCGGCGGCTACGGCATCTTCTACTACCGCGCCGAGGGTAACGTCACCTTCAGCCAGGTCAACGTCCAGCCCTTCCTGCAAAACGTCGAGTTCGACTTCGCCAACCTGGGCAATATCAGCGCAGGCACCCCCAACAGCACCGGCCTGCAGGGCACGATCAGCGCGATCGATCCCAACCTGAAGACGCCTTACACCGAGCAGTACAGCCTCGGCGTTCAGCGTCAGCTTCCGATGGGGATGCTGCTCGAAACCAATTATGTCGGCAACGTCAGCCATCACCAGATTCGGCAGCCGAACATCAACTTCCCCAACCTGGCTTCGGTTGCGGCCAATCCGTCGTTCAGCACCAACTACTTCAACCCCTACAAGGGATTCACCGTCATCAGTCAGAACCGCAGCGACTCGAACTACAACTACAACTCGCTGCAGGTCTATCTCTCCAAGCGGACCGGACGGGTCACCTACACCGTTGGCTATACCTTCGCCAAGGGTCTTGGCGATTCGCAGAGCAACGGCTCGACGCTGGAGAACTGGCAGGACCTGAGCTACAACTACGGCGAGCTGGGCATCGACCGCAAGCACGCCTTCATCTCCACGGTTGTCTGGCAGCTTCCCACCTTCAGCAACCACAATCTGCTGCTGCGCGAGGCCGTAGGCGGCATCCAGGTCACGGGCGTCGTCCGGGTCCAGAGCGGCGCGTACTACACGATCCAGGGCAGTTCCTCGACCGGCAATCGACGTGCAGATTACATTGGCGGCAACAAGTACATGAAGGACAACCGCCTCACTCTCGCCAACCACCAGGCACAATGGCTCAATCCGGCGGCCTTCAAGGCACCGGCCGCCGGGGCTTTTGGTACTGCGGGTGTGGGCAGCGTCATTCTGCCTGGCCTGCAGCAGGGAGACGTTACCCTGTCCAAGGTGTTCGGCCTCCGCGACTGGGCGCAGTTCAAACTTCAGGCCGACGCCTTCAACGTCCTGAACCACACTAACTACAGCTCGCTCGACACCAACGTCTCCGACAGCGGCTTCGGTCGCCTCAACGGAGCCTATCCGAACCGCCAGATGCAGTTTGGGGCGAAGCTGATCTTCTAACCAATTTATTATCTTTGGTTTACCTCAACCGCGTCAGCCTTGGGCTGGCGCGGTTTATTTTTAAGTGATCCTTGCAGCCGGACAGATGTGAGTGCTTTACTATCATATAATATGCAACTTTTAGCTACACTACGCGTCTTATAAGAGCATAGTCTGGTGTACAGGCCTGATCCTCGGTAGCCGTCGAAGACCTTAGCCTGACGGCAGGACTATTTTGCAAAGTGGCATCGCCTTTTGTAGTTCATGGGAATCAAAGACAGATAAGGAGCGTGATGCATGGCGATCAAGTGGGAGCGTTTGACAGTCAAATCACAGGAGGCCATGCAGGCGGCCAGCGGCCACGCCGCGGAGAATGGCAACCCGGAGGTCCTCCCTCTCCATCTGATGGCCGCGCTTCTCGAAGATCGCGAAGGTGTCGTCATTCCGGTGCTGGAGAAGGTAGGGGTCCCGGTCGAGCAGTTGCTCTCGGGCGTAAACTCCGCCATCGATAAGCTCCCCAAGGTTCAGGGCGGAGCCCAGCCCGGCATGAGCGGAGTCCTGCAAAAAACTCTCGAGCAGGCCTTCAAAGAGGCCGAGAACTTCAAGGACGACTACGTCTCTACCGAGCACCTTCTGCTTGCTCTGTCGCAGCAGAAGGGCGATGCCGTACAGACCGCACTGGCCGCTCTGGGGGGGACCCACGCTGCGATTCTTAAGGCGCTTAGCGCCGTTCGCGGCTCGCAGCGAGTGACCGACCAGAACCCCGAGGGCAAGTTCCAGGCGCTGGAAAAATACGCCAAAGATCTCACCGATCTGGCCCGTCGCGGCAAGCTCGACCCCGTCATCGGCCGTGACGAGGAGATTCGCCGCGTCGTGCAAGTGCTTGCGCGTCGGACCAAGAACAATCCTGTGCTGATCGGCGAGCCCGGTGTGGGTAAGACCGCGATTGTAGAGGGTTTGGCACGCAGGATCTTCCTCGGCGACGTCCCCGAGATCCTGAAGAATAAGCGTGTCTGCGCTCTCGATCTGGGTGCCATGATCGCCGGGGCGAAGTTTCGCGGCGAGTTCGAAGACCGCCTCAAAGCCGTGTTGAAAGAGATTGAAGAATCGAACGGCGAGATCATCCTCTTCATCGACGAGCTTCACACGCTGGTCGGCGCTGGCGCAGCTGAAGGCGCGATGGACGCTTCGAACATGCTGAAGCCTGCGCTGGCTCGCGGCGGTCTGCGTGCCATCGGCGCGACCACGCTCAACGAATATCGCAAGTACATCGAGAAGGATGCCGCGCTCGAACGGCGCTTCCAGGTCGTCTACGTCGGGGAGCCTAACGTCGAGGACACCATCGCTATTCTGCGCGGACTGAAGGAAAAGTACGAGGCGCATCACAAGGTCCGCATCAAGGACTCGGCCATCGTAGCGGCGGCCACGCTGTCGCACCGCTACATCTCCGACCGCTTTCTGCCGGACAAGGCCATCGATCTGGTGGACGAGGCCGCTGCGGCTCTGGCCATTCAGATCGGCTCGGTTCCGGTTGAGATCGACGATCTGGAACGGCGCGGAACCTCGCTCGAGATCGAACGCGCGGCACTGAAGCGCGAGACCGACCCCGGCTCCAAAGAGCGACTCGAAATCGTCGAGCGCGAGCTGGCCGAGGTGAAAGAGAAGGCGGCTGGCCTGCGCGCCCGCTGGCAGACCGAGCGCGGCGCCATTGGCCGCATCGCCGAACTGAAAGAGAAGCTGGAGTCGCTGCGCTTTCAGGCTGGCGAGGAGACGCGCAAGGGCAATCTCCAGCGCGCCGCCGAGCTTCAGTACGGCGAGATTCCCAAGATGGAAGCCGAGCTGAAGACCCTGACCAATGCGCAGGATCAAGTTGCAGGGAACTCATCGCAGCTTCTGAAAGAAGAGGTCGACGAGGAGGACATCGCCTCCATCGTCTCCAAGTGGACCGGCATTCCGATCAACAAGATGCTCGAGGGCGAGACCCAGAAGCTGGTGCAGATGGAGGAGCGTCTGCGCGAGCGCGTCGTTGGCCAGGACGAGGCGCTGAGTGCGGTGGCGAATGCGATTCGCCGGAGCCGCGCTGGGTTGAGCGACCCGAAGCGGCCGATTGGCTCGTTCATCTTTCTTGGGCCAACCGGCGTCGGCAAGACGGAAACCGCGCGTGCGCTGGCCGAGTTCCTCTTCGACGATGAGGCCGCCATGGTGCGTATCGACATGAGCGAGTACATGGAGAAGCACGCCGTGTCGCGCCTGATCGGCGCGCCTCCGGGATACGTTGGCTACGACGAGGGCGGCCAGTTGACCGAAGCCGTGCGGCGGCGGCCCTACGCTGTCATCCTCTTCGACGAGATCGAAAAGGCGCATCCCGACGTCTTTAACGTGCTGCTGCAGGTGCTCGACGACGGGCGGCTGACGGACTCGAAGGGCCGCACGGTCGACTTCAAGAACGCCGTGCTTATTATGACCTCGAACGTCGGCGCGGCGCAGTTATCAACGGCGTGGGCCTCGGGCGAAGAGGGCTTCGACGAAGCCAAGGGCCGCGTGATGGATGTGCTGCGGCAGCACTTCCGGCCGGAGTTCCTCAACCGCGTGGACGATATCGTCGTCTTCCGTCCGCTGGGCGACGAGCAGTTGACGCACATCGTCGATCTGCGGCTCAAGGACCTACAGGCTCTGCTGGCCGATCGCAAGATCACGCTCGAGCTGACGGACAAGGCTCGCCACGCGATCTTTACCGCCGGATACGACCGCGCCTACGGGGCTCGTCCGTTGAAGCGGGCGATCCAGCGTATGGTGCAGGACAAGCTGGCGGTCAAGATTCTCGACGGCAGCGTCTTGCATGGCGACCACGTGGTGGTCGACGCCGGGAAAGATGGCCTCACGTTTGAGGTCAGAGGCCGCAAAGAGGAATCGGCGTAAGTGATTTGAAAAGCGTATCGACAAAAAGCCTCTTCCGTAAATTTACAGCAGAGGCTTTTTGTCTACTACTTGCCGACGTTTGGAAAACAGGCATCTGCAAAGTCGAAATACAGGAGTATCTCAACTCCGTTCGACTCTGCGCGGGGCCCGGTCGAGATGACGTGTGCTTATGGTTGTCCTTGGGTCGAGAAAGACAATGCAGTGACAACCTCTGGGCTGAAATAGTCCAACCTCATATACTCAGGGCCGGAGGGCGCGGCATAAGACTTGATGAAGAGACGAGCGATTATCATCGGCGCGGGACCTGCCGGGCTGACGGCAGCGCTCGAATTCCTTCGGCGCAGCGACGTGGTGCCGATTGTGCTGGAGGCCAGCGACGAGATTGGCGGCCTTTCGCGCACCGTCCGCTACAAGGGCAACCGGATGGATATCGGCGGCCACCGCTTCTTCTCCAAGAGCGGCCGGGTGATGCAGTGGTGGCTCGACCTGATGCCAATCGATGCCGACAGCTCGAGCGCGTATACGGTCAGCTATCAGGGAAAGCAGCGCATTGTGGCTGTTCCCGCCCGTCTGGCGGAGGAGCCAGTGCTTCGGGGGGCTGGGCCTTTGGTCGTCGAAGCTGAAGCTGACCAACCTGACCAATACGGAAATAGCGAAGCGGTGATGACGATGGCGGCTCCAACCGATCCTGACCTTGTGATGCTGATTCGCCCGCGCAAGAGCCGGATCTACTATCTGCGGAAGTTCTTCGACTATCCCATCACGCTGACGGCGACGACACTGAAAAATCTGGGCGCGGCGCGGACGATTAAGGTCGGTATCAGTTACATATCTTCGCGCGCAAGCCAGATCAAGCCGGAGAAGAGCCTTGAGGATTTCCTGATCAATCGCTTTGGGCGGCAGCTCTACTTCACCTTCTTCAAGAGCTATACGGAAAAGGTGTGGGGGACTCCCTGCGGCGAGATCTCGATGGAGTGGGGCGCGCAGCGGATCAGGGGACTGAGCCTGACGACCGCGGTGAAGCATTTTGTAAAGAAGACCTTCAGCCGCAAGCTGAACGCGGACGTCTCGCAGAGGGGGACCGACACCAGCCTGATCGAGCGTTTCCTCTATCCCAGGCTGGGGCCCGGGCAGTTGTGGGAGCATGTGGCCCATCTCGTCCGCGAAAGAGGCGGAGAGATTCACATGGGCTGGCGAGTGGATGCGATCCATTGCGAGGGCAGCCGCGTGGTCTCGGTCGACGCGTCCAACGATGCGGGCGAACGGCGGACGTTTTCCGGAGATTATTTTTTCTCGACCATGCCCATGCGAGAGCTGGTGCAGGCCATCGACGCTCCCGTGCCGGCAAAGGTGCGCGAGGTGAGCGAGGGCCTGCAGTATCGCGACTTTATTACCGTCGGCCTGCTGGTGGACCGGTTGAAGGTACGCGAACTGGACGGCGGCCTGCTGAAAGATACCTGGATCTATATTCAGGAACCGGATGTGCTCCTGGGACGGTTACAAATTTTCAATAACTGGAGCCCGCACCTGGTGGCGGACCCTGACAAGGTCTGGATCGGGCTCGAATACTTCTGCTATGACACGGACGATCTGTGGAAGATGCCGGATGAGGAGTTGAAGAAGTTTGCCATCGCCGAAGTCGCGAAGATCGGCATTCTCAACGCCGAGGACGTCCGCGATGGCCATGTTGAGCGCGTGCCCAAGGCCTATCCGGCCTACTTCGGCACTTACAGCCGCTTCGACGAGCTGCGGTCGTTCACCGATAAGTTCGAGAACCTGTTCCTGGTGGGAAGAAATGGGATGCACAAGTACAACAACCAGGACCACAGCATGCTGACCGCCATGACCGCGGTCGACGGCATCGTCTCAGGAAAGATCGATAAGGCCGCGCTGTGGGAGATCAATACCGAACAGGAGTACCACGAAGACGCAGAGCGGGAACTGGCTCAGGCTGCGACGGTCCCCTGATGAAAGAGCAGCTGCCAGCGATTGTCGCGGAAGACCCACAGCGAAGACCGGTGCGAGGTGTGCATGGCGGTCGTGGCATGGTAGGTGGCGAGCGCGGCGTCCGGAGCGAGCACGGTAACGTAGAAGTGGCTGATGGTGGCGTTGCGCGGCGTGCTCGCCATCAGGTCGTCGATGGCCTGCTGGCGGCTGTAGATGCGACCCGAGCTGCAGTACTCCTGAAAGTCCTGGGCAATCAGCGGAACAAGGTCGGCACGGTTCTTCTCACGGCTGGGGTGGAAAAGCCGCTCTTCAAGCTTGTGGAGATGCTCCTGTAACTGTCCTGCGTTCATATGAGTAATATGACGTTACCGCGAAAAGTAAGTTTCAGCCAGCGTGCTGAAACTTAAACGTCTCAGCCAGTGCAATTCCGGGAAATGGAGGCCCCAGCCCGGCCCCCCGTACCCAGAAAAAGCGCTGCCTAAATACTAGACTGGCTTGGGGTTGCGCTCCCCAAATTGGCGCTGGTGCCAATAGGGATACGCCAGCGGGACCTCGCTGGCGGCGTCGAGCTTCTGCACCTGCTCCGGGGTAAGCTTCCAGCCCACGGCGCCAAGGTTCGCCCTCAACTGCTCCTCGTTGCGCGCCCCGATAATCACGGTCGAGACGGTCGGACGTCCAAGCACCCAGTTCAGGGCAACCTGAGGAACGGTCTTCCCGGTCTCTTTCGCGACCTCGTCAATGGCATCGACGACCTTGTACAGATACTCCTCAGGAACCTGCGGGCCGTTGTCGACCACCACCTTGGCGTTCAGGCGGCTGTCCTTTGGAATGCCGGTCTCGCGGCGGATCTTTCCGGTGAGCCGTCCCCAGCCGAGCGGCGACCACACCAGCGCGCCTACGCCCTGGTCGAGCGCCAGCGGCATCAGCTCCCACTCATAGTCGCGCCCAACCAGCGAGTAGTAGCACTGCTGACCGACGTACCGTGCCCAGCCGTAGCGCTCGCTCACGCTGAGCGACTTCATCAGGTGCCAGCCGGAGAAGTTCGAGCAGGCGATATAACGCACCTTGCCCTCGCGCACGAACTTGTCCAGCGTATTGAGCGTCTCCTCGACCGGAGTGGTCGCATCGAAGCCGTGCAAGTGGTAGACGTCCACGTAGTCCGTGCCCAGCCGTTTCAGGCTGCGCTCGAGCGACTGGATCAAGTGGTAGCGGCTCGATCCCACGTCGTTCGGCCCCGTGCCCAGGCGGAACGTGGCCTTGGTTGAGATCAGCAGGTCTTCGCGGTGATGGTGGGCCAACGCCTTGCCCAGCGCCGTCTCGCTGCCGCCGTCGGAGTAGATGTCGGCGGTGTCGAAGAAGTTCAACCCCGCGTCCATGCAGATGCCGACGATGCGGTCTGCCTCGGCCTGGGTCGTCTCCGACCACGCCTTGAAAAACTCGTTGCTTGCGCCAAATGTTCCCGCTCCGAAGCAAAGCTCCGGCACCTTCAATCCTGATCTGCCAAGTGATCTATATTCCATGCTGAATTGGACGGCCATGGAGGCATAGGAGATGCGGTGTGAACATTTTTTATCCGCGGCGCTCTTGAAAAGATTTGCCTCTTTGTGCAGATGCTATGCAATCTTTTTCCGACCACACCGGAAGAAAGACGATAAGTTGCACAAAACAAAAGAACAAATACTTTGGCAGTTTAAATGCATGGCAAAGGTTGTAATCATTTAAATTCCGGGAGACCCGTTTTGAAGATCAAACTGTTTGCTGTTGCACTTCTTGTCTCTGCCTTTGCGTTCACTCCGCTTGCAAAAGCCGACTCCATCAACTTCGTCTCACAGGTCGGCGACAACTATACCTACGACCTCCAGATCAATAACCATGGAGCAGCGTTTCTTCTCAGCGGCTTCTCGATCGACGGCCTCTCCGGCGTCACCGACGCTACGCTCCATGGCAAGCTCGCTCAGGTCTTCGAGCCCCTCGGCGGCATCGCCTTCGACGCGACTGACGTTTATGTCGGAACCGTGTTCGGCGTAACCTTCTCGCGTAAGGACACCTACTCGATCGGGACCCTCACCATCACCTCGGCTGCCCTTCCCGGCCTCGCCGACTTCTTCATCAGCGACAGCAATGGCCAGTTCTGCGGCACGGTCACCGGTCCTACCGGCTCCGACCCCAGCCCTGTTCCGGAGCCGTCCAGCCTCGTCCTGCTTGGCACCGGCCTGCTTGCCGCAGCCGGCGCTGCACGCAGAAAGCTCTTCGCCTAAGCTGTAACTCAATCGCACCGGAAGAGGCCGTCCCTGTGGCGGCCTTTTCTATATCTGAATTACGGCTCCATCGGCTTGTCCACCTGAGATTGGTAGACCTCTTCGACGCGCTCCACGGTATCGATCTCGCTGACCGGTTTGTCGGTGCGAATGCGGACGATCCGCGGGAAACGTAGCGCAAACCCGCTGGCGTGGCGGGTGCTGCGCATGATGTTATTGAAGGCCACCTCCAGCACCATCAAGGGCTCGACGGTACGGAAGTATCCCTGATCTTCGAGCGTGTGCTCCATCATCCATGCGCTCATCTCGGCGATCTCCGCGTCGGTCAGGCCGGAGTAGGCCTTGCCTACATTCCGCAGTTCGCCGACGGCACCGCGCACGGCGAAGGTGTAGTCGCTCAGGATGCCCGCGCGTTTGCCGTGGCCGAACTCCGCGCCTGTGACCACAACGTCGAGCGTGGCCAGCTCGCGCTTCAGCTTCACCCAGGCCAGACCGCGCCGTCCCGGCTGATACTCCGAGGCAGCAGCCTTCAGCATGACGCCCTCGTTGGCCCGAGCGCGGGCGTCCGCATAGGCACGCTCGATGTCCTCGGCCGATTGCACCAGACGTGCCGGTGAGATCATCAGCCGCTCCACACCCTCGCCGTCGGGCTGCTGGAACATCACGGCCTGGGCTGACTTTTTGCGCTCATCCACGGTCAGCGGAGAGCGCACTTTTTCGACCAGCCGCTCTACCGCGGCTTCAAGGCGGTTTCGCCTCTCTCTCAACGGCAGGCTCAGCGTCAACTCACCACCCGCATACATCAGGTCGAACACCATAAATATGACCGGAACCTGCTGCCGCCACTCGTTGGAGACTCGCTTTCTGCCGATACGCTGCCCCAGCACGGCAAACGGCAGTGCGCGGGCGGCCTTGAGGTCCCAACCGAGAATCTCGCCATCGAAGATCAACGGCTCTCGCACCGAGGCGAACGCCTCTTCAAGATCGGGAAAGCTTGCGGTCACATCGTCGCGATTGCGGGAATAGATGGCGACCCGGCCCGGCTGCTCGGCGTCCCCGCAGTGCACCTGCGCCCTCATGCCGTCGTATTTGTCTTCGAGAAATGCCTCGATCGACGCAGTCTCCTGCTTGCCGGAGAATCGCTCGACCGCCTCTTCCGGCGAATCGACCGGGCTGGCGAGCATGAAGCCAAGCGGATGGAACAGTCGCATCCGCGCCTCGGCCAGCGTTCCAGCGAACGCCCGCCGCACCGCCGAGGCGAGGTCCGCCTCCAGCATCACCGCATGGCGAACTGCCCTCACCGGCGCGGTGGCGGCAACGGCGATCGCCTCTTCGACCAGACTCTGTTTTACGCCGATGCGCATGTCGCCAATCATCAGCTTCAGCAGATACTTTGCCTCAAGCGCCGTGGCCTGCCGCAACAGTCCTTCCACCAGCGCTGCCCGAATGGCGGTCGTTCGCGCCACTGCCATCTGTTCGAAGACGGCCGCTACCTCTTTTAATGTTAAGGACGGCTCCTTGGGCGCACTCCGTTCCAGAAGATCGAAGGCCGCCGCACCCAGATCGCCGTGGCGCTTATACGCCGCAGTCAGTGCAGCATTGGCCGCTTCGCTGACCGACAGCAGCACCTTCGACAACAACGCGCCCCCGGCGTTGAGCTTGCGCGGGTCGGCCTCGGCGAAGGGAGTGCCAGCCAGATACAGCGCAAACAGCCCGGCGTCGTCCGTCTTCGGCGCAGCGGCATGAATTGCCGCAATCGTCTCGGCGATGGCGGCGCGCTTCTTCAACCGGCCCGGCTCGCCTGCCAGCATCTCAGCTAAATTCGCCACATCCAGAAACAACGCCATGCGTTCCAAAGCCTCTCAGGTAAAAGATGCATTCCGAACCCGGCGCGGCAGGAGTAACATCTAATATAGATAGAGATGTCGTTGTTCTATCGACCTACAGACATGAATACAGCCGCAAATCCGGTGATCTTCTCCCGCGTGACCGCGTCGCCCGACCGTCACGACTTTGCCTAGCTGCGCCAGCCTGTCCGCACCTTCTCTGAAACAACTGCAACGACAAAAACAGCTACAAAAGACTTTGCTATAAGGATTTTTCTATATGTTCGACCGCCTCGACCAACTTGAAGCCCGTTATGAAGACCTCGGCCTGCAGATGTCCGACCCCACGCTGGTCAACGACCAGAAGAAGTTTCAGGCCGTCGCCAAGGCCCACCGTGATATGGAACCGACCGTCGAAAAGTTTCGCGAATATCGCAAGGTCAAGAACGGCGTCGTCGAGTCCAAGGCCATGCTGGCGGAGACCGATCCCGATATCCGCGCCATGGCGCAGGAAGAGCTGACGACTCTCGAACCTCGGCTCGCTGAAGTTGAAGAAGAGCTGAAGATTCTTCTGCTGCCGAAGGACCCAAACGACGACAAGAACATCATCATCGAGCTGCGCGCCGGGACGGGCGGAGACGAGGCTGCCATCTTCGTCTCGGAGATGTTCCGCATGTACCTCCGCTTTGCCGAGCAGCATAAGTGGAAGGTCGAGGTGCTTTCGACGTCCGAGACCGGCATCGGCGGCGGCATGAAGGAAGTCACCGCCATCTTCGAGGGCGACAAGGTCTACTCGCAGATGAAGTACGAGTCGGGCGTGCACCGCGTGCAGCGCGTTCCGGCGACCGAGACGCAGGGCCGCGTCCATACCTCTGCCATCACCGTGGCCGTGCTGCCCGAGGCCGAAGAGGTCGACATCAAGATCGAAGCCAAAGATCTGCGCATCGATACCTTCTGCTCCTCCGGCCCCGGCGGCCAGTCGGTCAACACGACCTACTCCGCCGTGCGCATCACGCATATTCCGACCAACACGGTCGTGAGTTGCCAGGACGAGAAGTCGCAGATCAAGAACCGCGAAAAAGGCATGCGCGTCCTCCGCGCCCGTCTGTACGAGGTCGAGGCCGAGCGCATCCACCAGCTTCAGGCCAAGGACCGCAAGCAGCAGGTCGGCTCGGGCGACCGCAGCGAGAAGATTCGCACCTACAACTTCCCGCAGAACCGGCTCACCGACCACCGCATCGGCCTGACCAACCACCAGCTCAACATGGTGATGGAAGGCCTGCTGCAGCCCACGGTCGATGCCCTGATCGCGCATTACACCGCCGAGAAGCTGAAGGCCGAAGCCGAAGCTGCCTGAGCAGGCGCTTAAGCCGGAGCGTTTGCAGTCGCTTTACTCTTCAATTGGCAATAGTAGACCGGCTCCGTCTTTACGACGCAGCAGCTTGTCGCAGCTCTCGCTGAGGCCGCGCAGGTGCAGCCGCTTTCCCTGCTCGCGATAACGCGCCGCCAGAGCTTCGACAGCCTCGAGCGCCGAAGAGTCCATGATGCGGGCGTGGTCGAACTCGAGATAGATCTCGGCGGGGTCGTCCTTGGGACTGAAGAAGCGCGTGAACTCGGTCGCCGAGGCGAAGAAGAGGCTTCCGCGCAGACGGTAGGTCTTTCGGCCCGGCTCTTCGAGAATCTCGACCTCCAGCTCCTGCGCGTGGTCCCACGCAAAGACCAGCGCGGCGATCACGATGCCGACGATCACGGCGACCGCAAGATTGGTGAAGACCGTGACCACGGTGACGACCAGCATCACCATGGTGTCGTGCTTCGGAACCCGCGCCATGCCGCGCAGGCTCTTCCAGTTAAAGGTCTCCGCCGCGACCACAAACATCACGCCCACAAGAGCGGCCAGGGGAATACGCTCAATCAGCCCCGACGCAAACAGAATGAAACTTAGCAGGAAGCCTCCGGCAGCGATGCCCGACAGTCGGCGGCGTCCGCCGGAATTTAGATTGATCATGCTCTGGCCGATCATGGCGCAGCCTCCCATGCCGCCAAAGAGCGCGCCCACAAGATTTCCCGCGCCCTGCGCCATAGCCTCGCGGTTGGGCTTACCGTCGGTGTCGGTCATCTCGTCGATCAGGTTCAGGGTCAGCAGCGTCTCCATCAGGCCGATGATGGCCAGCACGATGGCGTAAGGCAGAACGATGCGCAGCGTCTCGAAGTTGTACGGCACCTGGGGCAGATGAAACCGCGGCAGCCCGCCGTGGATGGAGGCCAGGTCGCCGACGGTGCGGGTCTTGATGCCCAGCACCAGAGCGCAGGCGGTTGCGGCCAGGATTCCCGCCAGCGCCGAGGGAAAGGCCCTGGTCAGCTTCGGCAGCAGGATCGTCACCAGCGCGGTGACTGCAACCAGACCGCCCATGATCATCAGTTGCGACGAAGCCATCCAGACTTCCTGCCCATTCGCCAAACGCACATGAAAGTGCTGAAACTGCGCGGCGGCGATGATGATGGCGAGTCCATTCACAAAGCCCACCATCACCGGATGAGGCACCATGCGAATCAGTTTGCCCAGGCGAAACCAGGCAAAGAGCATCTGCAAAATGCCTGTCAGCACAATGGTGGCGAAGAGATACTCGATGCCATGCTGCACCACCAGACCGGCGGAGACCACCGCCATGGAGCCAGCGGCGCCCGAGATCATGCCCGGCCGTCCGCCAAACGCCGCAGCGATGAGACAGATGATGAAGGCGGCATACAGCCCGGTCAGCGGGTTGACGTGGGCCACCAGCGCAAAGCCCACCACCTCCGGCACCAGCGACAGCGACGACGTCAGCCCGGCCAGCATCTCCATGCGAGCCTCAGCTAGCCGCATTCAGGTCCTCTTTTTTCTCATTTCTATGCATCTTCCTATCCTCTCTGAATTCGGTCGAACCGCCTAATCCGGGCTGGGCGGAGCTGTCCCATCGACGAAATCCTGACCTCCAGACATCGATTTGGCGAGGGTCAGATGCGATCCAGAAACAAATCCGGTAATAGAATCGACTGATGACCCGGCCATCCCTCCACGCTCGCGCCCGCCTCCTCGCATGTATCGTCTCGCTCGCCCTGGTCAGCCTTTTCTTCACTTCTTCTTCAAAGGCCCAGTCGGCCGCGCAGACGCCTGCGCTCAATGGCATTGCCCACATCGCCATCCGCGTCCACAATCTCGATGGCTCGCGCGACTTCTACAAGAAGCTCGGCTTCGACGAAGCCTTTGCACTGAGCAAGAACGGCGCGGTCTACCAGTCCTTCATCAAGCTGAACGACCGCCAGTTCATCGAGCTCTACCCTGTTACGGCCAAAGACTCCGCAGTCGGCTTCCTGCACCTTTGCTTCGAGAGCGACAATCTCCAGGCCGTCTATGACGATTACATCGCCCGGGGTGTCACCCCTAACTTCAAGATCCGCAAGGCCGGAGCGGGCAATCTCCTGTTCACGCTCAAAGGCCCCTTGCAGGTAGACCTGCCGCAGAACATCGAATACACGCAATACATGCCCGGCTCGCGCCACTACAACGACCGCGGCCAGAATCTCGGCGCCGACCGCGTGGGCACCAAGCTGGTCTCCGTCACGCTCGCCATGCAGGACCCCGCCGCAGCGCGCGCCTTTTACCTCAATAAGCTGAAGTTCACCCCGGACGCACGCTACAAGGGCTGGCATAACCTCCTCGATCTGCCGGGCGACTCCGGCGAGATGGTCGAGATCGTTCCCGTCGCCAAGCTCGGGGCTAAATCGAGCATTCTGCTTACCTCGCCCGACATCCGTAAGACCGGCGAGTTGCTCCAGTCCAAAGGGATCGACTTCACCGACGGCGATACCCTCACGGTGACGGACCCAGATGGCAACCTTATCCATATCATTCCCCAATCGGGCGCCTCTGCGCACAACAACATGCGTTGATTCCTAAGGGAAGGTCTGATTAAGTCTCCGAGCATTCCCTCAGCGGCTAAATGTGGTGTCTCAAGAGGTTGTTGACATCGAGGCCTGATCGGCTGATGGGTGGTTTCTGGTCAAGGCTAGCATGTGGTCGATGCCAGTTGTACTGGTGGATCCATGGTTCGAGGCATTGGTTTCTTTCTGCTGAG
>NZ_DATKQC010000431.1:0-13714 GCF_035532915.1 Edaphobacter sp. | reverse complement strand
AAAACTACGATAACCTGACCAGCGCGGTGAAGAAGATCCTGCGCGGCTATGAGCGGGAGATGACGGCCCGCTTCATCGCTTTTCGCTCGCACTGGCAGTATGAGGCCAGCTTCTGCACTCCCGGCGAAGGCCACGAAAAGGGCGGAGTAGAAGGCGAAGTGGGCTACTTCCGCCGCAACCACTGGGTTCCAGTTCCGGCTGCCAGAGATCTTGCCGATCTGAACGCGAAGCTGTTTGCGGACTGCCGCCAGGATGAGAACCGCATGTTGGCGGCCCGCACGCAGAGCGTCGGCACGTTGCTGCTGATCGAGAAGGAGCATCTGTTACCGCTACCCGCGGAAGATTTCGATCTGGCGGAGGTGAGCTTCCCGCGTGTCGATCAGGCAGGCTGCGCGAAGGTGCGCACGAACTTCTACTCCGTACCGCTGAAGCCGGGAACTGTTGTCGAAGCTCGTGTTTACTCCAGCGTGGTTGAGTTCCGGCAGGATGGCATCCGCGTCGCTCAGCATGAGCGCAGTTATGATCGCGCGCGGCAGATCCTCGATCTCGAACACTATCTCGACGTGCTGGAGCGGAAGCCCGGCGCGTTGCGGGGATCGAAGCCGTTGGCTCTGTGGCGAGCCCAGGGGCGATGGCCAGAGAGCTACGACCGGCTCTGGGAGTTGATGACTGGCAGGCACGGACGCCAGGCAGGCGCACGCTCCATGGTGGCGGTGATCCGCATGGGCGGTGAGTTCGGCCACGCCAAGCTCGAAGCCACTGTCGCCGAAGCGCTCGAACTGGGCTGCACGGATGTGGCCGCGATCCGTCATCTGTTGATGTCGGATCAACTGCAGCATACCGCCCAGCAGACGATCGAGATCGGCGTGCTCGCGGCATACGAACGGCCCTTGCCGACGATGATCGAGTACAACCAGTTGCTCACCGCCGGGATCAACGAGGTGCAGGCATGAGCATGGAACAGGCAAGCATCGCCCAGCACTGCAAGTCGTTACGTCTGGCCTCGATCGCAGGACAGTTCGCATCCCTGGCCGAGGAAGCGAGCAGACAGAACCACTCCCATCTTCACTATCTGGAAGCTCTGCTCCAGGGCGAAGTCGAGGATCGCGAGCGGCGCTCGATCGAGCTGCGCCTCAAGGACGCGCATCTGCCGCGCATGAAGACGCTGGAGGAGTTCGACTTCGCGCAGTCGCCGCACATCCCGGCCTCGCGCATCCGCGCCCTGGCTGAAGGCGGCTATCTCGAACGTGCTGAACCAGTCCTTCTTGTCGGTGAGCCCGGCACCGGGAAGACCCATCTGGCAACTGGACTGGCCATCGCCGCCTGCCGGCAGCGCAAGCGCGTTCGCTTCACCACCGCGGCGGCGCTCGTCAACCAACTGGTCGAAGCCCAGCGCGACCAGAGCCTCACTCGCATGTTGAGGCGGTGGGCCAGTGTAGAACTGATCGTCATCGACGAGCTGGGCTACGTCCCTCTCGCCGAAGTCGCGGCCGAACTGCTCTTCCAGGTCGTCGCCGAACGCGCCGAAAAAGCCGCCGTGATCGTGACCACCAACCTGCCGTTCTCCGAGTGGCCGCAGGTCTTCACTAACGCCAGGCTCTGCAAGGCTGTCCTCGACCGGCTCACCGACCAGGCTCACATCATCGAGACCGGCGCCGAGTCATACCGGTTCCGCAGAACCCTGGGAAAGAAGCGAAAAATGTAACCCCTGGATGGGGCGCCGTTCGGTTCTGCTTCCGCTTCGCCCTACGGGCTGCGCTCCAGCAGAACCGAACACTACCCCCCGAAACCCAACGTTCCAAGGGTGGGCCAGATTAAACCGCCGAAGTGGGCCAGACCAAGTTGCCAAAAGCACTATTGCTTCCCATTGTCGTCAAGGAAGTGAAAGAGGGGTTCCTTGTGACCATCCAGTTTAAGAGCGAAGGCCTTTCCGTTGAAGGAAAGCGTTACTTTTCGGGTCGATTTCTTGGTACCGCCTTCCCGAAAGTACTTTTCGGCCAGAGTAATGGAACCCGATGTACCGTCATCTACAACATAGACCTTGGCAACGTACGCTCGAAGATGGTCGAAATAGCTTGCCGCATCAAGGCTCATTGCAACCCCGCGATTTGCCCAGTGACAGCGGCGTTGACGAGGGCTGAGCGGTACTCGATCAGCGTATCGACGCTTTGCTGCACCTTGTCAGCCTGAATGTCGTGGGCAGCAATGGCGCGGTCGATGTATGCGGCGATGTCGACCTGCTCTGGAAAGGGCGGCAACGTTAAGATGACTTCCTTCGAAGTTTCGACGTTGAAATGCTGTTGGAGAGCCCCTTCCGCACCCATTGCGTATTGAGTTTGAGCGATATCGCTGTTCAAGAACCAACCAAGGTACTGCTCAGAAGCGCCAAGAGGACGCCGTATTATTACGAGGTCAATGCAGTTGGTGCCCTCTAATTCTTGCGGTATCACTGCTGTGGTCCCCGGCGCGCCTGTTCGGACTGCAACAAGATCACCAGTTTTCAGCATGGACTTGATGTTGAGCTTATGTCCTTCTGGCGTGATATTCCGGGTATCGGAAAAATCAAATCTCATCGCCTTGATGTTTAGACCACGCAGCGCCAGGATGCCCTCATCAGCATAGTAGGCAGCTGGGGTCACAACGATACCAACTGTCACACGCGGTGAGATGTACTTCAGGCGCTTCGCTTCCCAATGCGCCGGTATGTCGCCGAGCCAGTCTATGCCGCTGTCTTTCATGGAGACGGAAGGATTGAGACCCTTTGTGACGGCCTGGGTGATGATCGCCTGCCGCTTCTCTGCGAGCCGCTCCATCAGTGCTTGCTTCTGCGCAATCAGATTGTTGATCTGGTCTGATTTTCCATCCAAAAACGCAGCGATCCGTCTCTGGGTTTCGAGGAGAGGAAGCGGCAAAGGTTGATGTCCCACCGTCTCCCAATCTGCCCTAGGCATTTTGGAGCCGAAGGTTTCGGCATTGATCGTATCGACGAACGCTTTGGAGCTGACGACGTAAAACAAGTACCGCGGTATGACGCGATCGTCTCCGCGAAGGCAAAGCAACTCGCCCGAGCTGACGCCGGCGAATGACGCGTGATATACCTTCGCCAAGTAGGGGCGGAGTTTGTTAAAGAGAATGTCGTCGGGCTGGAATTTGCGGCTGTCGGCATCGGCGGGCTGAGGGTCAGGGTTTAGAAGCTTTCCGGTCCATGAGGAAATATCTTCGTTTGCGATGTAGGGGAGTTCCACAGCTTCTTCGTCGGTGGGCCGCTCGGTCAAGAGCCGCACATGCCATTTCAACCAATCGGTTTCCCAGCCAGCAGGTGGGTTACCGATCCAGGCAGGTAATTCGCCGCTGTGCTGAAAATAGCTCACACCAGCCCCTTAAGCAGTCCAGCGATCTCGCGTTCCAATGTCGTAATGTCCGTCTCGATGTCCGCCAGCGGACGCGGCGGCTTGTAAACGTAGAAATGCCGCGTGATCGGGATTTCGTAGCCCATCTTCGTCTTGGTGTAATCCACCCAGGCATCCGGCACGTGGGGCAGAACTTCCGCCGCCTTGTAGGCGTCGATAGCTGGACGCATAGCTTCTGCCAGCTCATCATTGGGCTGGTCTGGGCCGAAGCCCATCGGCAGAGGCAGAGCGGTGCCGGGAGGGAGCGGAATGTTCTCGGTATCGCGAAGCTCGCTATCAGGCTCCGGGTCCCCATCGGCGTTGCGGCAGATTTCTGCCTTCGGATCGCGCTCTCCCAGCGCAGCGAAAATGGCCTTCTTGATCGGCGTGGACAGCTTCAGCTTCACCCGTCCGGCGGCCGCATCCAGGTCCGCCGCGAACCGATCGCGATCCATATAGCAGCCCTTGTCCGAGAGAGTCTTAAGAAGCGCGCGAATGGCATCTTGTTGAGCACGCCCCTCTTTCTCTTCGGCGGCCATTGCCTTGGCGTCCTTGCGCTTCTTTGACACCGCAAGCCCAGCGAAAGCGGATTGATCGTCGAGCCGACCGATGCGCTCCTTGTTCGCTTCGAAATTCAGGCGCAGAGGCCGTTCGACGGTCACCTTGAGGAAACCGAACTCGCGATTCTCGAAGATGCGGCTGACGATACGCTTCTCGGACTTTCCGTCGATCTGCACCGTTTCACGCTCGCCATTCTTGAAGTTCCCGTAGATTTCAGTCAGCCGGGCAATATGAGGTTCACTCAACTCGTTGCGCTTGTTATTGAGACTCTTCTTCATCTTCTGGAAGAAGCGGGTGCCGTCGATCAACTGCACCTTGCCTCGCCTCTCCTTTGGCTTGCGGTTGGTGACGAGCCAAACGTAGGTGAAGATGCCGGTGTTGTAGAAAAGCTGGTCTGGCAGGGCGACGATCGTGTCGAGCCAGTCGTTCTCGATGATCCAACGCCGGATATTGGACGGCCCGGATCCTGCGTCCCCGCTGAACAGCGGGGAGCCATTGAAGATGATCGCAATCTTCGATCCCTCGCCTTTCCTCTCCGGCGGGTCCTTCATTTTCGAGATCATGTGCTGAAGGAAAAGCAGGGACCCATCGTTGATAGCCGGAAGTCCCGCACCGAATCGGCCAGAAAAGCCGAGCTCTTCGGCTTCCTTTTCGACCACCTTCTGTTGATCCTTCCACTCCACGCCAAATGGCGGATTGGCGAGCATGTAATGGAATTCCTTGCCGGGAAACCCATCGCGAGTCTTGCCGTCGCCGAGCGTGTCGCCGAGAACTATCTGGTCGGTTTCCTCATCCTTGATGAGCATGTCTGAGCAGCAGATCGCCCAGCTTTCGTCGTTGTACTCCTGTCCATATAGGCCGAGATTGGCCTTCCTGTTGCCGGCGCGGATCGTTTCCTCGGAGACTGATAACATGCCGCCCGTGCCGCAGGCAGGGTCGTAGATCTCACGGTACACGCCCGGCTTGTAGACGTCTTCCTCGCCCGTATACACGAGATGTGTCATGAGCCGGATCACCTCGCGCGGCGTGAAGTGATCGCCGGCCTCTTCGTTCGCCTGCTCGTTGAACTTCATGACCAGGTGTTCGAAGATGTAGCCCATCTCGATATTGCTGATCCGATCCGGGTGCAGGTCAATGCTGGCCATCGCCTGAACAATGACGTACAAGCGGTTGCTCGAATCCAGCTTCTCGATCTGGTCACCGAACTTGAACTTCTCGAATATGCGACGAGCCGTATCGGAAAAACCATTGATATAGGCGACGAGATTGGGGGCGATGTTCTCGCTGTCGCCCAGTAACTTCTGGAACGTGAAGGGGCTGATGTTGTAGAGGGCCTGCTTGCGGTCGAAATTGACGACTTTGGTGAGAAGACGCGGCAACGCCTTCTCAGGGGTGTGCGCAGCCTTTAGTCGCTTGTACTCCCTGAGGACCGCATCCTTGGTCGGCTCCAGCACGCAGTCGAGGCGGCGCAATACGACCATGGGCAGCATCACCAACCGATATTGCGGAGGACGGTATGGTCCGCGCAGCCGGTTGGCGATCTCCCAGATCTTATCTGTAATTTCCTTGTGGCGTTCGGTTAGCAAAGTGCCTCCATTGTAATCGCACAGGCAGCCTCCTCGGCTTTCTGGACACACATCTAGTTGTGGTGGACACTTCAAAGACGAATCAACGCCTAGCTGGTCAAACCGAACTCACATGACATGGCAAAATGTCCGGGAAATTGCGGAACCAGCCAAATATTGGCGAGACGATTCCGATTTGGCTCGATGTCGCTCCGAGAGGCAATTCAGATGAAGAGTCGGAAATCGTAAGACTTGGGCTGGAACGCCCCCAGCAGAGATCCGATCCGCGCAATCTCGTTGGACGACTGCACCGTGGCCGGCAGCTTGGTGTAGAGGTCGAAGGTATTCCAGTTCATCTTGGAGAGACCAATGATCTCTGTAGCAATATCCTTGATGTCAGACTGACCGCAATGCCTTCGGACCGTCAATGGAGCGGGAATTCGGCGTTTTCCTTGGTAGTATCTTCGGTTACCAACCGCGTTCGTTACACCGTGGACCCAAACAAGCGCACTGAAATCATCGACGCGCACGACCGTTCCGCGAGAGACCGGATAATTGTCTTCATGCAGCATTCCTCGGCTGTCCACGGAAGACGCCACGTAGCGCAGCGAGTCATCTATAACAATTTCGAGCATTTCAATTTCTGCAACGCCGCTCAAGCCTTCCTTGAGGCCGATTTGCTCATCTTTCGTGAACCGCGTTCGTTTGTGGATGACAACACGCTTCGGGATCGATGAACGAGACTCGAAGAACAGCTCCCTAATCTGCTCGCCGACGCGCCTGGCGTCATCGCGCGATAGGAAAGGATTTTTCCCGTAAAACACGGGGTTTTCTACCTGACTTAGCCGGTATTGTAAGCCTTCACCCCGCGAGCTGTAGATGTGGCTGCATCCCATGACCACTCTCTTGCCCTGCGCTTGAGCAGGATCGTAGCTCATGCCAATGCCGACATACGCACTATCTTTATCCAAATCGTCCAGCACCCATGGCGTTCGCAGCGCCTTCACATAGAAAGCCAGGGACAGCCACCACCAGACACGACATTGGAGCTGATCGGACAGGGTACTCTGTTCGAGGAACTGAGTGCCGATTCCCTTGTGCACGCTACTGGCTTTGACAAAGTCGTGAACGTCGAAGCGTTCGGATTCACTAGCAAAGCCCCGGTAAGAACTCCACCGCTCGGGAAAGAAGATAAACACGACGTTGGGAGAGTACGAGGCCTGAAGGGTCTCGATTGCTCGATTGATATTGCGTCCGACGTCTATCGTTTTGGAGCGATCATCAGCTCCATCAGGTTCGGGGCACACGAACCATCCGCGACTCCCTGGGTCCGCTACCGCGAGATCAACGCCAAACGCACTCCGGAACCCTGGATAGGCGGGTAAGTAATCCGCCTCCTGTGAGGTAGGCTCAATATGTCGGCCGAGATTAGACAAAAAGGCATGGGCGAGCTGGGTTTCTCCTTTTGGACACACGACGCCTAGCCTAATCTCCGAGCCAAACTCTTGGTTCGTGAGCGGGAAGTCGAATGGACGATTCCTTAGAATGCCGCGAACGGGATGGGCATCTTTAGCTATGCCCCTGCCCGCGCGGTTCGAAAAGACAAGCTCAGGCTCAGGGATCTGGAGGCCTTTTTGTTTGATCAACGGGCGAAATCTGGCTTCCAAGGCCGCCGTCTTCACGCCTTGCAAAGTCGCTACCTCAGCAAAGGACGGTGCGCGCCGAATGACGAAGCGGAAGGCTCCAGCATTTGCAGGATACTCATAAGTTCTCTGCGGCTTATCTCCTCCTAGCAGTTGGGTACGCCAGAGGTTTACGGCATCGTTAAACTCTTTGTTGTGTTGCCATCCGAGCACGCGCATCTTGATTGCATTCGCAGCCAATCGAGGCGCAGATTGCCCTGAAGCGTCCTCTACGCGGACTGATGGCTTGAAAAGGATAAAGAGCTTGTTTTCGATTGGCCGCAGCGAGAGGTGAACTGAGGGATAGGCAGAGTACACGGTGCCGTCGAGACGTTCCTGTCGGCCAGAATTGCGAAACCACAGCACAGCGCGGTCGCTTTGTGCTCCGGTAGCTTCGACCATACTGCGTGTGAGCGCTTCCAGCATCAAGGAGGCGATGGCTCCGTCTTCGATCCGAAGGCTCCCTTCGGGTAGCGGCGTGCGCCGAGGCCCGTCTTTGACGTTGTCGTCGAAGCATGCTCGGAGATCGTCCATCGTTCCAAGCGCAAAAATTTTACCTTTGAAGGGCACCGCCACCACGTTCCTGTTTGCCGTTTGCTCGCGCACCCAGCGCCAGGCGTGCTCCTTTGGCCATTGCTTTAGCTCGCATTCAAGAACTTCCGAGGGGCAGTCGATCTCGAACGCGTTGCTCTTGATAATCGTGCCGGGCTCTTTCAGGTCAATGCGAAACGGGGCACGGGGTGCATCTGAGCCTCCGCTGTTTTTAGCGATGAGCGCTGTCGCCGTGGCCTGTGCTGATCCTCCGAGGCAATGCAGAGCCAACCGAATCATCAGATCGTCGAATCCTTGTGCCACCACGAGGTACGCCGTGCGTCCCTGCGCTCTGGCACGCTCAATCAGGTCGGTCACCTGCTTGGCCACGGATGTCGAATCCTGGACGCACCAGTAAATGCTGCCTGAACCGCTTTGCTCAAGGCTTTCGGAAAGGGCGTCCATGATGGATTCGTCCCTGCCGCTATAACCGCAAACGATAGTCGGGGCGTCTCTAAGATCTTCAACGAGGCCTGCTTCAAGGCGCGACTCCTGATCCCTTATCTCTTCCGACGTGTTTTTGAGACGGTCGTACCTATAGTCCCCATGAAGAGAGACAATCGTCAGCTCGCCCGCTTTCGAGGGTCGGATGATACGGTGCGCCGAGTCGATTCCGATCTCAATAGGCGCGACGTTGCTATTGGCTAGCGCCCTGCTTGCGAGCTGATCGAAATTCGTCGTCCAGACAGATCGTACAAGTCCATGCTCCGCAAGCACACTGAGGAGCTGGTAACCGGTATGCGGCTTGGCCAACCGAACCTTCTGCTGAAAATACGCACGGCGGCTCTCAGGGATCGGGTAGCAAGCCTCTATATAGACCCCGTATTCATCTGGCGCACCCTGCGCCGGATAGAGTCCCTGCCGATCTAGCCAGCGCTGAATGCGCTCGCGAACACTCGCCAGAGATAGCTCCGAAAACTGAGTCTCCAGCCCGATGTTGTTTGTCAGGAAAATATCGCGCTTCCACTCCCAGATGCACATTTGGGCAGACGGCATGCCAGAAGTGATAGAAGCGCCTGCTCCGAGGAACAAGTTGTGGGGCATCTTACTGATGCCGACTGATCGGATGAATGCATCCAGAGACAGGAAGAGTTCGGCCACTACCCCTCCTCCCCGCCTGCGACTACCGTCATCGCGTCGGCAGCAGACTTCGACAGCATGCGCTCGATCTCAATAGGCGCGATCTTGGCCTGTTTGAACCTTGTCGCCGCAGTTGCACGCCATGCTAAGTGTCCAGGCCCCGGAAAGTCGCGCCGAATTTCACGGAGCACTTGAAGTGCCGTTTTCGCCCAGGTGCGAAAGTCCTCACGTGCCCAGTAACGGACTCGTCTCAATGAAGGAATGGCACCTTTATACGCCTTACTGCAGGGCGTGATGATGACCGGCACGATCTGTGCATTAGCAAGCTCCGGAAGATTCGCCTTGATCCAGTCTGGATGGGAAGCGGCTTGTCGCGCCTTCGTTGCAGAGAGCACTGTGTCAGCCTTTGCCCCAGCATGATCCTCACTGACGATACAAAACGAGTCATCGGCAATCCACCAGGGATCAGGAGCGGCGTCGTCCGACGAATTGCCTGCAGAAAAGCCAAGGAGTGTGCCTAGTCGCTTGTGCCCGTCTTCAAACAATGTTCCATTGTCGTCCTGCAGAATGGCATTGAGAATCGCTGCCTCTTCAGCGTCGAACTTGCGATCATGAATCGTGCCCATTCTTTCCAGTATCGCCTCCAGCCGCTCGATCATTGCGGTGAGGCGAGGGTCTTCACTGGCGTCGGAAGAAGATGCCGCTGCCGCATTTGTACGCAAGGCCACCAGCCAGCGCAGCACCGGTGCAGCGGCCTGGGCCTGTCGGAAGTAATCTTTGGCAGTGCTATCGTCAGGCAGCTGACCGGCCTGATGTGCAAGCCAGGCAGCCGACCCGGCCAAATAAAGCCAGAGCGCTCGGTATCCACGCAAATCCGTATGCGTCAGTTTTCCGATCACCGCGCGGCATTGTTCAAGCGCCGCGATGTAGTCGGCATTCCAGAGCGCGTACTGATAATCGAGTTCTCCCGCGACTGCGGCTGCAAGGTCTGGCGCTGCCGCAAGGGTGCGCTGGGTCAAGCCGCCGCGAAGTGCAATGATGGCCTTCTCGGCTTCGTCCCACTCGGCATCTTGCGCAAGAAAATGCCTCAGATTGTCGAGCATGCCTGCTTCGGTAGCAGCCTTGGACTGCTCCAACCCGAATTCCAGCTCGGCCTGGATCTCCGGATGGAAGAATTCTCGCCGCTCCTTCTTGAATAAATAGTTGTTCAGGTTCTCACCCAAGATGATCACTGCCGCGTAGTCGTTAGGCGACCTGGTGCATCGGCCAAAGCCTTGGACGAGCCTCGTCAGAATGCGATCATCTAGGAGAAGCTGTGCGGTAACCCGGAGCACAAAAAAGCGCTCCTGCAAGTTCGCGCCGCCCGGAAGCCCGTCGGCAAGCAGGAGTCTGCATTCATCATTGATGAGATCGATCCCGTCGTAACGGTTGGCGACGACAGCGACGGCTCCATTGCTCTGAACGAATGGTGTTTTTGATTCTTCGATCTGGGATGCATCGAAAACGGAATATCTCAAGGCGGAGCTGATTGTCGCCCGGACCTTATCCGCCGAACGGTCATCGGGAACAAGGTAGAGTGCTCGCCCGCCAAGCTTGACGGATTCGATGACAAACTGTTCGGTCTCGGGATCATCGAGCGAGCGCTTCGGAAACAGGAAAAAGCGCCTTCCAATTCCTTGTTTGTCCCAGCCTGCGGGTACAGGAATCTTGTGGATTGGCTGCCTGCCGGTGACGCGCTCAAGATCGCCTCCGGCCCCAAGGGTCGCAGACATGTAGAGACGCTGCGTAGCGGACGCGAAGGGAGCAAACGTGCTCGAAGGCGGGATGAGTGGACGAAAGAGGATGGTGCGCTGGGAGATGTAGAGATGGCATGCGTGCAGAGAGTCGCGCAATTGACTCCACGGATAGCGAAGCTTATTGCCCTGGGTATGCTCATCCAGAAGAGCCACGATCTCAGGCACGATGCTCTGGAAAACAGGCGTTGGAAGCTTTTCAACCCATTGCTGGTCCGCTGTGTCGGAGCTTGTCGCCATACGAGAGCGGTCAGATGCGGGCAGTAACGGGGTTATCACTCCAGCCAAGGCCGCAAACGCAGCCGCGTGCTGCGATCGTTCAATGAGTAGCGACCAGAACGAGGAAACGTAATTCTCCGCCGAGTGGGCATCATCGAGGATGATGAGATTCGGTTCATCGAAAAAGGGATTCGTATTGAAGAGGCTGTTGTAAGTCGTGATAGCAACCGCTTCGGCGTTCATCCATTCCGACGAAGCTTGTGCATCATAATTCGCTCTCGAACCGGTGAAGGCATGTACGTCGATGCCGTACTTTCCGGTCGCCTGCTGTGCGACTTGATTCACGAGCTGACGTGTGGGACAGAGATAGACCACGCGCTCGCCATACTTGCGCCTTCGCCACTCGGCAATGAGCAGCCCAACGAGAGTCTTCCCGCTGCCAGTGGGCAGCTGAAGAGCGATGTCTGAGTGCTTGGTGTGGACGGCGAGATAGCTGCGAAGAAGGTCAGCCTGGTGGGACAGGAGGCCGGGCACGCTTTTTTTACGCAAGTCCCTAAACAATGATTCTGGATCATCCGGGCTTACGGTACGCTTCTCGGGAATCTTAAATGCCATAAATCTCCGTTCTTACGGAAGTCCGTACCAGATGGAACGACCGCCGCCATGTCTTAGCAGCGGGCCCTTATCAACAAGCCGGTCGGGTCCGGTTCCTTGGAAGTTGGGGAGCGCACCGTCAAGGAGACGGGGATAGTTCGGCCATACTTTGGCGGGTGCAGGGGGATGCTGACCGGTCCTGCCTTTGATTGTCCTGGAGGTGAATTCCTCTGAGGTTATTCCCAGGACGGAAGCGGCTACCAGTTCCATTGCCACCAGCTGCTCATTTGCCACCACCCTGTCGGATATGACGTGCATTGGTTGGAGCAAGAGTGGATCAGCGCAAACCCGAATCCGTGAACGACCGAACGAAAGACGTTGATCCCAGCCTACTTCTTTTCAAATTGGTCTGGATGCCCAGCTTTCGTGTGTCGCACCCGCGCCACGTGCGGCTTCAAGTCCGGATTTAGCTCCAGCGCCTTCTCGATGGCCTTCTTTTGTGTCGGCAAAATCGCGCTTGCACGCTTTGCTCCTAGAGACTTGACGGAATATCCTTCCTCGACAGGCTCAACGTAATATTCTTTTCCAGTTCCCATCAGTTCACCCTCAATTAGGTTTTTCTGAATTTTACTCCTTCGATTTCAGAGCAATCCATTGAATTATGCGGGCACGGGAGCCAGGATCGGAATATCAAGTTTCAACCCACCGATCAGCCTTCATTTCCTGCTGTCTTGCAATACTTGCGCGTCTTGAGGCAGTTTCCGAGTGTTGCACAGACAACCTACGCGCTCGAATGACGATTCGGAGAAGCGTCATGAGACAGCCCAGTACAGAGTGCAATTTACGGAAATTCCAAAGGTAAGTTGACTTACCATCAGCCGACTGGGACGTTCGATTCGAAGTTTTTCTGAGGTCAAGCCGCCGAAATGTGCGAAACGGGTGACGAACCCTTGGCGGTGGCACTGACGCCAGTGGTCAGGCAGACTGCCACCTCCGTTCTGCCATTGCTCGAAAGTCCCCTGTGAAAAATCGATTCCGCTAAGGGAAGAGTCGTCCAGCATCTTCATTGGATCGATTCCCGTCCAACTGTCTCCCCAAATTCTGATTAGACCTCTCGACTACCACTGCCGCGTCTCGATCCGGGTCTCGGACGCTTATTGCTCTCAGTAGGCCGGACGACCCGCGCTTTCCTCTTCGCAACTCACTCCCCGCATTCAAACGGAGTTCATCCTATGCACCCCCCAACGCTTTCCTTAGCCGCACGCTCCCCCGACCTCGAAGACCTGATCGAAAAGGCGCGAGCCTACATTCACGCCGCCAAATCCCCCGCCACCCTGCGCGCCTACCGGACCGACTTCGAGGACTTCACCCGCTTCTGTGAAGTCCACAACCTGCCCTACCTGCCGGCAACTCCGACAACCGTCGCTCTTTACATCGCCGACCGCGCGGGATCGCTCCGCTCGGCCACTATCACCCGCCGGCTGACCTCGATCACCAAGGCTCACCAGGCGGCAGGGTTTGCAGAGTCGCCCTCGTCGAGCCATCACTTTGTTGTGAGCGAGACCCTCAAGGGCATCCGCCGCACGATCGGCACCGCCCAGGCAGGGAAGGCCCCGCTCCTGACCAGCGACATTCGCCGGATCGTTGCTTGCTGCCCCGAGACTCTCTCAGGCCTCCGCGACCGGGCTCTGGTCCTTGTCGGCTATGCCGGCGCCTTCCGCCGCTCGAAGACCGATCAGGAGGCAGCCGGACGCAAGGTCGGCATTCCCATTGGGAAGGAAGAGAAAACCTGCCCCGTTCAGGCCCTCCGCTGCTGGCTCGCCGCGTCGGGCATCAGCTCCGGCGCCGTCCTTCGCGGGGTCAACCGGGTTGGCAAGATCTCCCGTCGCGGGCTCCACAAGGACTGCGTCGGCTGGATCTTGAAGCGGGCCGCCAGCCGTGCCGGCTTGAAGCCGGAGCCTTTGGGCGGCCATTCGCTACGCGCGGGATGCGTCAGGCGCCGGCACGTCCCCTGGCGATCGGATAATTCGAATTTGTAGTTACCGCGTGCGCTCTAAGAGATGGTCGCCACGGTTTTCGCGGGAAGCGTCAGGATGGGAGACTTGAACGAAGCCGCTGCGGCGGCGGACGCTTACGCGTGTTCCTGAGCCGAGATTGATGGCTGCCGACTAGCTTTGGTGACAGAGAAGGAGGATTCTCTGTGACCCATCTACGTCAGCTCATGATTGAGGAGTTGCGGC
>NZ_DATKQC010000430.1:0-5215 GCF_035532915.1 Edaphobacter sp. | reverse complement strand
GACTGCGCAGTCGACGCAGCACGGGGTGCGCAGAGCAGACGGGTTCTGAAATTGATGGAGACTTCCTCAAGACGGGGGTTTCTGCCTGCGGGCCGGCGGCCAGCCGGACCCGAGGGGCATCAAATCGGAGGTTAGCCCGTTTCTCGTCAAAGTGCCCCGGTCCAACCACTGCCAACTTACTTCTGGCTGAGGCTTGTACTTCGATGGCCTGAAGTCGCGATGCCCTTAGGCCCTGTCAGGCCCCTGTTCGTTCCCTCCGGCCTTGACCGAAGGGATTAACTGGCGACAAAGTATCTGCTCACTCCTACTGCGGGGGATCGGGCCGCAAGAAGCTCCAGTCGTGTGTATTGCCGACCCTGTAGCCGTGTGTTCGCAAAAAGGTCCCTATTTCCAATATTTCGTCCCTATCAGCAGCCGAGAAATCCCATGCGAAGTCAAACGTCGATCCCGCAGGAAACTGCGAAATCTTGTCTTTCAGGGCCTTCAAGTCGTCGCAGCGGTATTGGTTGATACTGTAGTGGAGGCGCTCAGTCGGATTCAGGAATTCCATTGGACTTGGCTTCCGGTAGTAACTCTCGTTTGCCCAGCCATAAATTGCATAACGGCCGGGGGTCTTGTCTGTTCCGAGCAATGCGCCGCAATGGAAAGCACAGCCCTCTTGGCTTGTTGCTTCGGCTCCCAGCAATGCTCTTAAGTCGGCAGCTTCTTTGGGAGACAGCAACCACCCTTGCGCGCTCGTGTAGGCGTCGGCCAATGCAGCAATGAGACTGGCCAGAGCATTGTCCTCGTTTGTAGCCTTACGGTCCTGTGACTCGTCTTTCCCCTCGCTTTCCACGAATCTTTGGCGCCATCTGGCCAACTGCTCGCGGAGAAGCGGCTTCATTGATGGCGACCCGTACTTCCTGAGATACGCAGCAGCAACAACAGCAAGAGGCCCCGGACCCTTGTCGATTTCAGCCATCGCCAGTCGATCCAGAACGGGGCTAGGCTCTAGAAAACCTATATCAGTAAAGAAATTGCTCGATTCGGGCGCGAAACCGCCCGGTTGGCACGCCCACCGGTGCGTTCCGGCGAAGGCCTGCTGGAGGCGTTGCTCGGCGTCCCTCGGAGACACTTTCAATAGATAAGCAAGAGCCGGAAATAGGACCGAGCAGGGCCATGCGCTTTCCTTTGCATCAATGAAAGGCAGCACTATTGGCAGAACGGTTCGTGTCGCATAGCGGTGCAACAGTGTTGCGGAGCGCGTCAGATCGTCCGTATTCGTGAGCGCCACGAAGTTGGCAGCGATTTGGACCTCCTGCCCTGGCAGCGCGGCCTCCGGGAGCCGGAGGTAAAAGGACGAGAAACGCGGGGCGGGACGCACGACTTCCTCCCGGATGAAGGCTGCGGCAGCCGGCGGATCAAGCTCCAGCCAGCGCAACAACGCTTGCCCGTCGCCATCCATCGCCCGGCGACGCACTGCCGGCAGCATTAAGGAAGACCGCACCCTTACCCAACCATCGCCAAGGAGCCATGCCTGGTCCTGCGCGGGAAAACGGTCAAAATCCGCAACCGCGGCAGCAATCACGGGAGGGGCAAAGGGCAGATCATAGCCAGACTCCCATGGGTTACCCTTGGTGCGGGGGGGATATGCTAGTACGGTCAGAAGCGATGAAACCTGTGCACTACCCCTCTTTTGCGGCAACGCTGCGAATAATTTTTGTCGTTCTGCGTCCACGTAATCCTGCGAGAGCATGGGCATCCCGAGGATTTTGGATTGATCCCGGCCCAGCAGCATAACCAGCACTCGAAAGAAATCTGGCCTAATGGCGGTATCGGGATCGACGAGAAGACGCTCCATCTTGTCGATTGCCGCCGCGCCACTTGCTGAGTGCTCCAAGCATCTCTCTTCCTCCTGGTGATTTATATCATCCCGCACCAGCAGGTTGACGTATGCACGCGCTGCCTCTGGCGTGCCCAAGTTGCAAAGCGCATTTCTGGCTTTCGTGTTTTGCTCGACTTCTGGTGAGGTGGGATTGGTTCCATTCGGAAATGACGTGGAGTAGGCCTTGACTCCCTGGCGAACAATTTCTTCCTGCCATTCTCTCGCCGCGGGAACGATCTTCAACACGATCTCCCGTTCCACTTTAACTGCGTGCGGTGTGGCGCGCGGATTAGGAGTTGCGCGCAGTTGTGTACTCTCGTCATCGAGTCCAATATCCATCGAGAAGCGCACATGGTAAGTTCCCGGTGCGTCAAAGCGGAAGCGATGCGTCAACATGTAGGAGTAAACGACTGGTTTTGAAGACAGATCGGGATTCGCCACTTTGAAACTGGGACCGCCGCCCATCCCAGGACCGGAGGGAAACTCCTGAGTGAGATCAACCCAACCACCCGCGGGTCGGATGGAGAACGACCAGTGATTGAAAAACCGGCACTGAGGGAACCCGAAATTGCTTTCGTTGAACAAGCGACAAGGTTCCAGGTAGCGCTTTGGCGTACTACTGGAAAGAGCCACCTCTAAGGGAATCTTCTCGCCAATTTGGAAAACGTTCGATCCCGTCGCAGAACGTAGTTCCACGTCCAAATCGCTGGGCCCCAAGAGAGAAGGCTTTAGAGCTTGGACCGGGGCGAGGGTAAGCATACGGATGGCGTTGCCATCCGATACATAGATCTTGCCGGCCTTATCCACGGCAATTCCCCGCAGATATTGGAAGCGGGCATCCAAAGCAGCCCCTCCGTCACCTGTATGACCCGGCTTGCCGGTCCCTGCGATAATCTGCAGGTCCCCTTCGGGCGAGAGCCTGAACACCTGGTGCTCACTCACAGCATAGAGGGTTCCCGCGTCGTCAACCGCGATGGATGGAGGATAGTGAGCATCCGGAATTCTCGCCACTGTGGAAATGATCCCCTCCGGTGACACTTTGCGAATTTGGGATTCGAAGATATAGAGATTGCCTACGGAGTCCGTGACCACGTCTTCAGGCCCATAAAGCCCTGCCTCGCGAGCGGGGCCACCATCACCGCTGTGCTCCCCTTTCCCGTTTCCAGCAACAGTACTGATGGTTCCATCCGTTGCGACTTTGCGGACTCGCTGATTATCAGAATCCGCGATGTACAGGTTCCCCGCGGAGTCCAGCGCAATCCCGTTAGGATAGTTCAATTGCGCAGCGTGCGCAGGCCCGCCATCGCCTGAGAAGCCTGGTACCCCTGTGCCGGCGATGGTCGTGATAACACCATCAGGCGATACCTTGCGTACACGTTGAAAACCATAGTTCGAAATATACAAATTGCCATTTGGATCCACGGCCAGAAAGGAATAAGAGCCAATAGCTGAGCGCGTAGCCGGGACGCCGTCGTAAGCAGCGCAGCACGTCCCGTCTCCCGCAACGGTGGAGATGGCGCCATGCTTGTCTATTTTCCGAATCCGCCAGTTCCAGCCATCGGAAATGTAGAGATTGCCGGAAGAATCAAGCGCGAGACTTCCCGGGGAATAGAGCTGGGCCCGCAAGGCTGCGCCGCCGTCGCCAGAATAAGCAGAGCCAGAGCGGGCCAGGGTAGTGATTATGCCGTCTTTTGCAATCCGCCGCAGCCGACCCCAGCCCATGCCTTGCATCGTGTCTCCGGCAAGGTAGATGTTGCCTTTCGCGTCGAGGGCCACAAAAAGCGACATAATCCCAGCCTTGGCCGCCGGTCCTCCGTCGCCTGATGTGTCGCGTGCTCCCGTTCCCGCAATCGTAGTGATAGTTCCTTTTGTGGAAACTTTGCGAATGCGGTAGTTGCCCAAATCCGTGATATACAGATTTCCTGCGCGATCGAAGACGATACCTTCTGGAGACGAAAGTTGTGCGCTCGTTGCGGGGCCGCCGTCGCCGGAGTATCCAGCTTTACCGGTTCCGGCGATAGTGGTGATAATGCCTGCGGCAGAGATCTTGCGGACCTTATTGTCGCCGCTAATGTATAGGCTGCCCCGTGGTCCTGGAGCTAAACTAACCGTATAACTCACTTGAGCAAGGATTGCCGGACCTCCATCGCCCGAATCTCCCGCGGTTCCATTCCCAGCTACCGTGGTAATCGTGCCGTCCGCCGACACTCGATAGATCCGCCATGAGGCCAAGATGTAGAGGTTGCCAGCCGTGTCTGCAGCGATACTTTCAGGAACGCCAATTGAAACTTGGCTGGCGGATGCTGATTCCGCCGGCAACCCGCGTTTGGCATTCCCGGCGACTGACACGATGATGCCCTTCTTCGAGACCTTTCGGACAGCGAGATTGCCTCGGTCTGCAATATACAGTTCGCCTTTCGGGCCCAGAGCCAGCCCTCCGGGGTCATCCAATTGCGCGTTCACTGCGGGCCCTCCGTCGCCGGAGTAACCTGGACTGCAGATTCCGGCAAACCGCGTTAGTGTGCCCCGAGGATCAACCTTGAAAACACAATTCAGGTCAGTGCTCAAGTAGACGTTTCCCGCCCGATCGGCCGCCATGCCCATGACACTGCCAATCTGAGCCTTACCCGCCGCAACCGGCGTGACGGGTGGAACGCCCCCGGCAATTGTCGTGACGATATATTCTTTATTTGACCCCGCCGCTAACAAGATCCCCATACATATGGAGATCAAAATGAGTACACAGTTGGTTAGAAGCTTTCTAAACTGAAACATAATCAGCAACCCTTCAGGCGTCGGCACAAGCAGTTAAAGACTCGACTGTGTGGAAACCCGTCGGCTCTACGAAGGGGTCCAAATCCGGCGGCCATCGCAAGCGAGGCTCACAATTACACGGAACGGTCGTCTTACCTCCGCCAAGCCCTGCAGGACGTAACGGGTCTCATTTCCGTCCTCAAAGGATACACCCGAAAAGCTGACAGAAATGAGTCCATCAATATGGCCTGTAGGGTTGATTATTTAATGCTTCTTGGGATTTGCAAAAGAGGATCCGAGAAGGTGGAGCAGTTAACCGCCGGGAATTTGACCACCCGAAGTAGAGGACAGCCAGTAGGCGCCACTTTTCGTGGGATACCACCACTTGACGTATAGTCGGCTAACCGGTCTGGTGACCAGAATCCCGGAGGCAATTTTGCAGAAAAGGGAAGGCCTTGGAATGCGGTAACCATGGATGATTCGATGGCACCCGTTCACAAACCTCTTTCCTTGAGTTAGGAACGTCACACGACAATAGGCGCGGGCTCAATCCAGAGGTGGAGGGCTCCCTTCCCGCAAGGTGGCTGCTGCATACCG
>NZ_DATKQC010000429.1:0-8991 GCF_035532915.1 Edaphobacter sp. | reverse complement strand
CTCTTCGGCGGCGGCCTCAAGGGAACCATCATCGGCGGAGCCGCGGGTGCCGGCATCGGCGCAGTGGTAGGCGAAGCTCACCAGAACAGCCGCGACAACAATCGCTACGACCGCAACCACCACCGCCGCTAGCTCTCACCTTCAGCAAGAAAGGGAACTCGACCCATGAAGACCGTGAATAAGATGAAGACGATGATTTCGAAGCCGCTCCCCGCCTGCCTCACCCTCGCCGCCGCGCTTTTGCTCACCGCAGGCTGCAACCCCAAGACTCCGGCCCCAACCACTGAAACCGCAGCCGCAACCACTCAGAGTGCAGCTCCGGGACAGTCGCCGGTCACTGTCACGCCCGACGCGAATCAGGCGTCTCAGTCCCACCCCTGGACCGACCAGCAGATCCTCACCTGCACCGTTTCGCAGTGCTGGCACCTCGCCAACAAGAGCGAAGACACCTTCTTCGATATCGTTCAACAGCTGGCCGCAATCTCTGCGCAGAACCGTAGTCTCACCCTGCCGCCGACCGAAGCCGCAGGCCAGCAGGTCGGCAATGACATCAAGACCCAGGCCAAAGCCGACCATGATCAGCTCCTCTACGCTGTAGTCGACGCCGCCGTTCGCAAGGTCGGTCAGCCAACTGCTGCCGCAAAGTAAATCCTCAAAGAAGAAAGCGTCCCCGCAGGACTGGGGACGCTTTCTCCTTTAACTCGTAAATCTATACTTCTCTAAACAGCTAAATCTTCCAAAGCAGCCTTCTCGGCATTCGCCTTCACTGAGGCGATCCCCTCATCTCGTGCCGCTGGAGACGAATATCCCTGGCTGGTCCCGATCACCTGGTGGTTCGCCGCCTTCAGGTTGAACATCGCGTGGCCGTTCGCCTGTTCCTTGCGCTCATAGTGCGCATCGTCGCCGGCGTTCTTCCGAATCGAGGCTATCCCGTTCTCCGCGGAAGCCTTGGCGGTATACATCTCGCTGGTTAGAATCACCTGGCCGTTTCCGGCCTCCAGCACAAAGTAGAACTGCCCATCTTTCGCTGTCTTAAGCACAAACTTACCAGCCATCGTGTCTCCTCACCTTCGAGATTGACGTTCGCGGCCAGGCCTTCCGGTCGCGCGACAATTGTACAAGCCTGCCGTTACACCTATCTTCCTAAATGCTGAAATATCAGCGTATAAAGCAGGGCGACCGCGGACAGACCCATCACCCCAAACGTTACCCACACAAAACTCCGCGACAGCCCGCCACCTCGTTGCTCCGCCAATATCTCCGGGCTGGCATTGATCTTCGCGATCAGATAAAGCAGAGGCACCGCAGCGATCCCGTTGAAGACCGCGGTAAAGACCAGGGCCTTCATCGGATCGATGCCGATGAAGTTCAGCAGCAGACCGATCAGCATCGATACGATGATGACGCCATAGAACCCACGCGCCTTCTTGAACTTTTTTGACAGCCCTTCCTTCCAGCCAAACGCCTCCGACAGGGCGTATGCAGCCGAGCCTGCCAGCACCGGGATCCCCAGCAAGCCCAGCCCGATGATGCCGACGGCGAACACGTCCTTCGCCACCTGGCCGGAGTTGGGAAACGACCGCACCAGCGGTTCCAGCGCCTTGGCTGCATCGGCCGCTGTATTGATCGTGGTCGTCCCATGCTTGAAGAGCACCGTCGCCGTCGTGATGATGATGAACCACTGTGCCAGCTCCGCCGACAACATGCCCAGCAGCGTGTCGATCCTCATATCGCGAATGAATCTTCGCGGCAGCCGAGGCTTGCCATCTTTATCGGCCCTCAACCTCATCGCACGTTCTTCTTCTACCTCCTCTGAAGCCTGCCAGAAGAACATGTACGGCGAGATCGATGTTCCGAAGACGCCCGTGATGATGAAGAAAAATGCAAAGCTCAACTCGATATGCGGCACCACCGTCGCATACAGGATCTCTTTCCATGGCTGTTTCACGATCAATGCCGTCGCCGGATACGAGAGCAGCGCCAGTGCCAGCCACTTCAGCACATTCGCATAGGTCTTATAGGTAATCAAAACCTCGGACACGACCAGCAGGGCGGTGGTCGCGACCGCCAGCAGCCAGAACGGCACATTCACCACCAACTGGGCCGCCGCTGCCACGGCGCCAATATCCGCGCCGATATTGATCGTGTTGGCCACCGCCACCAGCACCACGACCCCGATCAGGATCTTCTTCGAATAATGTTCCTTGATCACCCCGGCAAGTCCTTTGCCCGTGACCGCGCCAATGCGCCCGCACGCCTCCTGCACGGCGAGCAAAAGCGGAATCTGGTAAAGCGAAGTCCACAGCTGGCCAAAGCCGAACTGCGCGCCCGTCTGCGAGTAGGTCGCAATACCGGACGGATCGTCGTCAGCAGCCCCGGAAATAATGCCCGGGCCAAGAATCCTGAAGAATCCGGCGATCTTCTTCTTCACCGAACTCTTCTTCGGCTCCTGCTCAACGATCGGTGCCATCTCTACTCCTGCTTCTGTCCATCGAACCGGCTGAAGTCTCTATCAGCCGCAACTCAGTCCATCTCTCTTTTATCGCGAAAGGTGCTCTCGCAAGTCACGCCCAGGCACCGCGCTGGCGCATCCAACATCATATGGCAGCAGGCTCTGCCCATCCCGTCCGTACTCTACGTGAGCTGGTCACTCTGTTTGAAGCAGCGATGACCCTTACGGTTGCCGAGCCCGGTCCTCGCTCCGTGCATCAACTTCGCACTACCGCCCGCCGCATCGAAGCTCAACTCGAACTGCTCGCTTTGCTGCCCGATCTTCCTGACCACGCCAAGCCGGCGAAGATGGCACACAAGCTGCTCCGCAAGATTCGCCGCACCGCCGGACCCGTCCGCGATCTCGACGTCCAGCGCGATCTCGTTCCATTTAAATCTGACGAAGCGGACCAGCTTCGCAGCCTGTTCCAGCGCCGCCGCAAGCAGGCCGCAAAGAAACTCCTCAACGCCATTCACAAGCGCAGGAACAAACTCACCCGCGCACTCGAAGCCCTGCTGGAAGCTCTTGCGCCTGCCGAGTCTCTGACCATCCCTGCTGCCCATCTGGCCACCCTCGTTCTCGGCTGGTACGCCGACAACGCTCCCGTCGCCGCAAAGCAGAACCATCGCCAGCTCCACGGCATTCGCAAAGCCGCCAAACTCGCCCGCTATATCGCCGAGTCTGCGGCCTCCACTCGCAGCCTCGCCCGCACCTTCGAGTCGCTCCAACAATCCGGAGGCAACTGGCACGACTGGCTCACCCTCTCCGCCATCGCCCACCGCGAGCTCGGTGACTCATCCCCTCTCGTCCAGACCTTCGCTCGCCATTGCAAAAAATCACTGGTCGATTATCGGAGTCATCTCAAGTCGCTGCCGCAGCTCCTCGCTCCAGCGTCTAGCGTCGCGGCACGTCGTCGGGCATGATCGCGCCTGCCTTCACCCACCGCGTCACCGTCGCGATGTCCGCGCCTGAGATCTCAGGCAGCTTCGGCGGCATCGGCATCGGATCATTCGCTGGCCCCTCATGCCGGATCAGCCGCACCAGCAGGCTCTTCGCCGGATCGCCCGCAACCACCACCGGGCCGTCGTGGCCGCCTTTCATCATCCCTGCCCTGGTCGCCAGGTTCAGGCCGCCGCGATGGTTCATCCCTCCATGGCAGCGGTAGCAATGCTCCTTCAGGATCGGCTGGACCCGTGTCGCATAGAACTGCGGCGTCGCTGCCTCATCCGGTGCTGCATGCACGGTTCCCACCCGCAAGCCCCACCCCAGCAAGGCAACTCCAACCACCCCAAAGCCCACCAGCAACGTCCGCATCCAGTCCCCTATTTACTGATCAGTATACGGAACCCATCTGATTACTTACACTATCGATAGAGACTCTCTAAGGTAGGAATTGCTCTGGCGTTCCGCGCCTCTCAAAACATGATGCGGTTGAACGCTCCACTTCCGGCCCTCCTGGCGCTTGCAGTTTTGTTTCTCATCCCTGCCACGCTGCTTGCCAAGCCTGCGCACCACCGTGCCCGCAAGTCGACCACCGTTCCTCGGCAGGTCCACCGCAAGGCAACGGCGACGCGGGAGCGCAGCGCCAAGCCTCACGTCAGCCACGTCCGCTCCAGCCGCACCCGGCACCATTCGGTCGAGACCGTCAGGACCAAGTCCCGCCGCTCCACGCCCCGCGATCTCAGCGTCTCCGACCAGCAGCCCCGAACAGCTACCTCCGACGACTTCCTCAAAGCTGCCTCCGTCAAGCAGGACGTTCAGGAGGCCCCGGCTCCGCACCACACCGAGCACGCCGCCGTCGTCTCCCATTCGCGCCGATCCTCGCGCCGCTCGCGTTCCGCCGCCCGCCCTGTTTCCGTGGTCAACGTCGTCCGTCCCACGCCGGAGAAGCCTCAGCTCAAGAGCATTACCGAAGAGGCCGCCACTCCTGCCATCCTTCCCGTGCTCTACAACAAGCGCGGACGCCTCATCGTTCCTCCGCCTCTCAAGGGCTCGCACGAGATCCTCCTGCACCAGAACGAAGTTGCCGACCGCGAGGGCCTCGAGCGCATCCAGAACGATGCCGACCTCATCGACATGAGAAGCAAGCGGATGCTGGTCCCGCTGCCCACTAGCTACGCTCTGCAGGTCGACGACCGTCTGCCCGAGAATCGCCGTTACACCCGGCCGTGGAGCGCGGTCTTCCTCGCCAACATGGCGCGGGCGCACTACGCTCACTTCCACACCCCATTGCAGATCAACTCTGCTGTCCGTACCGTCGAGTTCCAGCATCACCTCATCCACATCAACGGCAACGCTGCTCCGGCAGAGGGCGATACCGCCTCTCCGCATCTCACCGGTCAAGCCATCGATATCGCCAAGCACGGCCTCTCGCGGACCGAAGTGGCATGGATGCGCGGCTATCTGATGCCGTTGATTCAGGAAGGCAAGATCGACGTCGAAGAGGAGTTTCAGCAGTCCTGCTTCCACATCAGCGTCTATAAGCGGTATCTGCCGCCTGCCGACGCGCCCACGCGCAACCTGGCCTCGCACCGTCGCGCCGACGCCAGCGCACTGGCAGCCGCCATCCGCTAGGCCGTATCCCATACAGAACTCAGGCGAAGCCCCAGGACTTTTGTTTGTCATCTGTTTGTCATTCCCGAAGGGAATCTGCGTTTTGCTTGAATCACCAAAACTACATCCGGAAGAGAACCGCCTAAGGTTTTTGTAAGAACAGAGCCGGGTGCCCATGTCCCGCCTCTGGGACATGGGGTTTTACCAGCCGCAAAGGCTCGGGAGCCCCATCCTTCGCAGCATCACCGCGAAGGATGGGAGAGTAGGTCCCCGCTCCTAAACCGTCTCGCGCAATCCTGTCCGCCAGCTCTTATAGGCTGCATCCAGAGCGCGCATATTCCGCACCCCGTCGTCGCCCGATGCGACAAACGTCTCAACCCCGCGAAAAGCCCGGGCAAAGCCGTCCAGCATCCGCGTGTACCCATCGCCGTTTTCTACCGTCACCGTCTCGACCAACTCCCCGGCGCGACGCAGCTCCAGTTGCACAGGACGGTCCACCGTCAGGCCGTTCTCGGCAACCAGCGTGCCGTCGCTGCCCATGATCTCGATCAGTGTGCGGTACGGCGCGCGCGCACTCGCCGTCACATTCGCATACACGCCGCCGGTCATCTCCAGTTGCAGCGACGCCACCGCATCCACCTTGCCCGAGGAGTCGTCCCTGCGCGCCAGAGTACTGACGCTCACGACGTCCTCGCCCAGCACGTAGCGCAGGGCGTCGATGCAGTGCACGCCGACGTCGGCGATCGGGCCGCCGCAGGCCAGCGTCGCATCGGTGATCCACTTCCTCGACGACGTCGCCGCCGGATACGCATACTGCGCATGGGCGATCTGCGGCTGCCCGATGCGGCCCGCCGCGACCTGCTCGCGCATCCAGTCCAGGCTATGGTTGAAGCGGAAGTTCTGCCCCACGCCAAACAGCAGGCCCGCCGCCTTCGCGGCCTCGGCCATCTCCTCCGCCTCGGCGGTATTCATCGACAGCGGCTTCTCGCACAGCACCGCCTTGCCATGCCGCAGGGCCAGCAGGACATCGTCCTTGTGCATCGCATCCGGCGACGTGATGAAGACCACGTCCACCTCCGGCGAAGCGCACAGCTCCTCTCGCGTCGCAAAACAATGTTGAATATTGTGCGTGGCACAGTCGTTGGCCGCGGCCGCCTGGTCGCGTCGCCACATTCCCACCAGCGTGGCCTCTTCACACTTTGTAAACGCAGGCAGCAGGCGACGCACTGCGTGGAGCCCGAAGCCAAGAATCGCAAACCGTACCGGAGACTGAGTCATAGGTTGAGTTTAGAGCATCCCCCGCACTCCACCCCTCATCCCGCGCTCGAAGCACCCCAACCGCAAGTCATCCCGCCTACAGCGCACCACACCATCGTTTTGCTTAAGGGCACGGCTTCAGCCGTGCCCTTAAGTCTAATAAAATCGATGGACTTTAGCCCCTGAGGTATGCCTCCGGGGGTAAAGCAGAGCATCTCTTCAGTGAGCGTCGTTCTTGAAGATCTCTTCCGCGTAGAAGTTTTCAACCTTCGCCTGATCGCGCAGCATCTCGAAGTAAGCGTTCTTCAGCAACTGCGAACGTCCTCCCTGGAGCTGCTGCCGGATCGCCTGCTGTACGCTGGGGTCTTTCAACTCTCTCTGGCCCGCCGGTTCAATGGAAAGCAATTTATAAATTGCATATCCCTCGGTCTTTTTGGTCTGCGCGTCTGGAAGCGGAAGAATCGGTGTCATCTCGCCCGGCTTCAGCTTCATCACGTCGCTGTACAAATTGGCGTCAACTCCCTTTAGCTGCTCCGCTGTGGCCATTCCAATGTCGCCGCCATTCGGTGCAGACTCCGGTTGCTCGGAGAAGTTCATCGCCAGGGTGCCGAAGTCTTCGCCGCTGTCCAGCCGGTTCTTCAAGGCCTGGATCTTCTTCTTGGCCTCGGCATCATTGGTCGCCTTGCTGTTCTGCAGGTTCACCGGTTGCGACGAAGGCACGTCCGTCACCTGGATCGTTGCCAGATGGTACAGCGTCTGGATCAGGTTGTACTCCGACTTGTGCTGGTTATAGTAGTTGGCAACGTCCGCGTCGGTGACAGTGATCTTCGAGTTGATCTCTTTGTTCAGCAGCTTGTTCTGCGTCAGCGACCGGCGCAGATCGTGCTTCACTTCGTCGAGCGTCGTGTGGTTCGCCTTGAGCTGCTGGTTGAACTGGTCCTCGGTGTAGCGGGCCTTCATCTCGTTCAGCTTCGCGTCGACCTCTTCGTTGGTCGCCGTCAGGTTCATCTTGGCGGCGCGCTGCTGCACGATCTCTTCGTCGATCAGCGCGCGCAGCACGTTCAGCCGCAGCGAGTTGGCCTGGTCTTCCGACGGCGGTTGTTGCTGCTGCTGGCCTAGCTGCTGCTCGTAGGCTTTGTCCATCTCGGACCTCATGATGGCGTGTCCGTTCACCGTGGCCACCACATCGGCCTTGTGCTCCTGCTTGCACCCCGCAATGGGAAACAGGGCCGCGGCCATCAGCAGGGCAACTGGAATCGAAACCTGGCGCTGAAAGCGCGCGGGCAAAGTAGAAACTGGCAAAGCTGCATTGGTATCGTTCGACAATCTCTTCACGTAATCAATTCTCCTGCATGAAAGCTAGTTTCCGGGCTTGGTCGCCGGAGAGGTCTCGGTGGGCTGGACGGTTTCATCCGGCGGCGGGGGTGGCGGAGTCTGGCCTGAGGCGATCAGCGCATCGTCAATAGCCTTATACACATATTTCATCGGGACCGCACCTACGATCCTCTCGCCGTTGACGAACAGCGCCGGCGTCGAATCCACTCCCAGCTCGTCGCCCTGCTTCATCGAGGCCTGGATCGCGGTGTCGTCCTGTTTGGCGATACACGCCGCCAGCGTGCCTTCATTCACCTTCTGCTTCGCGCCCTCGGCCTTGGTCAGCGAGTCGATGGTCTCGTTCGCCTTGGCGACGCTTCTCTCGGCTCCGCCCATCTCTGCCGCATGAGCATGAATGTAGTCCACCAAATTCCAATATCCTGCCGGGCTCTCCGCCGCCATGCACTCCACGTCCACCGCCGCATGCATCGCCCACGGATGCTGGCTCAGCGGAAAGTCCTTATAGACGATGCGCACCTGGTTCTTGTAACGCGCCGTCAGTGCCGGAAATAACTGCTCGTGCATCTTCGCGCAGTACGGGCACTCCAGGTCGTCGAACCCTACCACCAGCACCGGGGCATTCGCCGGACCGCCCCGCGAAGGACGTCCTTCATCGCTCACCAGCTGCTTTGGGTCTTTGCTGATATCGAACTTGCTGAACTGCGCCAGCGTCTTACCGTCCTCCGACAGCAGGAACGTCACCGGCTTGCTCGTCTTTCCCTCCGACGAAAACGTGACCGCAATGGCGTCGAAGCCCGGAACGTCGCTCTTCGTCCGCGGCCCAAGAGCGATGTCATACTCCGGCGGAACGCCCGACCGCGACCGGATCAGCACCTGCACCCGCCGCGTCAGTTCAGGAGAGAGTCTGCCCCCGTTGGCCTCCGCTGGTACCTGGGCGTGGCAGCCGAGGGCCGCCAGGGTAAGGGCGAAGACAAGAATACGGAAGGGTTTCACAGCAGTCAGCACCCTACGATTATCTCACGCAGCTCCCTTTTTTCCCGTTCCGGCACAGCTCTGGACACAACTCCCGGCCCTCGCTCAAAACAGCCGTTCCGCCCGCCGCAGGTTCCCCGCCGACCCGATGTTGGCCAGCGTAAAGTTGAACCGGTAGGCGTTCTCGTTGCGCACCGAGCCCAGCTCATACTTGCGATACTCCACGCTGAACCCGCAGCAGTCCCAGTTGTACGAGGTCTGAAGCGCTCCATACTGCACCTGCCCCAGGTTCAGGTCCAGCCCGACGTTTGCCGCCACTCCCAGCCCCACCTTCGTCGGCGAACCAGACCCCGCCAGCACGCGCAACTGGCTGAAGTCCGAGA